>NZ_JAIUMX010000070.1:0-19096 GCF_022565315.1 Cyclonatronum sp.
CGCAACAACGGCGACGGCACCTTCACCGATGTTTCCCGGCAAACCGGCCTCATCGCCGATGGCTTCGTGAAAGGCGCGGTTTGGGGCGATATCAACAACAACGGCCTGCAGGATTTGTACGTGTCGCGCATGGGCGAACCCAACCTCCTTTTTGTAAATCAGGGTCCGGATGAGCACGGCCGCTGGACCTTCGCAGAACAGAGCGCACAGGCCGGCGTGGGTGAGCCGATGGCAAGCTTCACGAGCTGGTTCTGGGATTTCAACCAAAACGGCTTCGAAGATCTGTTTGTGTCGGGCTACTTCATGGATCCCGGCGATACCGCGCGTGAGTACCTCGGCATGCAGCCGCTGGGCGAGCGGCCGCGCCTGTACCGCAACAACGGCGACGGCACCTTCACCGACATCACGCAGGAGGCCGGTCTGTGGAAGCTCATGTACACCATGGGCGCCAATTTCGGCGATTTCAACAACAGCGGCTACCCGGATATGTACCTCGGCACCGGCGACCCCGATCTTCAGGCGCTCATGCCGAACCGCGCCTTTTTGAATCAGGGTGATGGGCGCTTCGCTGAAGTCACGCTTCAGAGCCGTCTCGGACATCTTCAGAAAGGGCACGCGGTTTCCTTCGCGGATTTCAACCACAACGGCCGGGCCGATATCCACGCCAACATCGGCGGCGCACTGGAAGGCGACAACTATATGAACGCCTTTTTCGTGAATCAGGCTGCGGGCGAAAACTGGATTTCGCTGGAACTGCGCGGGCGGGAGTCGAACCGCGCCGGGCTGGGTGCGCGCATCCGGGTTGAGGCCGAAGAAGAACCCGGCTTTGTGCGCTTCACCACGGTGAGGAGCGGCGGCAGCTTCGGGGCCTCGCCCCTGCGGCAGCACGTGGGCCTGGCCGGCTACAGCGGCAGCATTCGGGCGGAAGTCCGCTGGCCCTCGGGTCAGGTTACGGTCCACGAAGGGCTCGCCCCGCGGCAGCACTGGCTGCTCGATGAAAACGGGGATGCGCAGCCGCTCAACAGGCCGGCCTTTGCGTACCGCTCCGACGGACAAACCGGCGCGGCGCACGGGAACCATGCCGGCCACGGGCACTGAGCGCATCACCCTAAAAGAAACCAAACCCAACTTAACCGGATACCGACATTATGAGCCAACCATTGCGCTGGGGCATCCTCAGCACCGCCAAAATCGGGCGCAAATATGTGATACCGGCCATGCAGCAGGCGGCCCGAACCGAGATCCGCGCCATTGCCTCCCGGAATGATGACGCCGCCCGGCAGGCCGCGCAGGAACTCGGCATCCCGCAGGCGTACGGCAGCTACGAAGCCCTGCTCGCCGATCCGGAAATCGACGCGGTGTACAACCCCCTGCCCAATCACCTGCACCTGCCCTGGACCGTGCGGGCGCTCGAAGCCGGCAAGCATGTGCTCTGCGAGAAGCCGCTGGGGCTGCACGCGGGGGAAGTCCGCCGCCTGCAGGAAGCGGCGGCACAGCACCCAGGGCTGGTTTTGGCCGAAGCCTTCATGTACCGGCATCACCCGCAGTGGGCGTACGTGATCGGGCAGCTGCGCAGCGGCGCCATCGGCCGCGTACAGACCGTGCACGCGCACTTCAGCTACTTCAACACCGAGGCGGATAACATCCGGAACAAGCCCGAATACGGCGGCGGCGGACTGCTGGATATCGGCTGCTACGGGGTTTCCTCCGCCCGCTGGATTATGGGCCGGGAGCCGCAGCGCGTGATGGCCCTGCTCGTGAAAGACGAGCGCTACGGCACCGACCGCATCGCGAGCGGCCTGCTCGATTTCGGGGATGCGACGGCAACCTTCACCGCTGCAACGGCCGCCAACCTGTGGCAGGGCCTGGTGATTACGGGTGATGCGGGCCGGATCGAAATTCCGGTGCCCTTCAACCCGCCGGCCGATCAGGCGGCCGTAGTGCGCGTTTTTGCGAAGGGTGATGCGGCTGAAACCCAAATCCCGGCCGCGAACCATTTCACCCGGCAGGCCGAACATTTCGCCCGCCTCGTGCGCGGAGAAGCCGCCCCGGCCATCCCCCTGCAGGAAAGCCTCGCCAACATGCAAACCCTCGACGCCCTCCGCGAAAGCGCCGAAACAGGCCGGGCGGTCGTGATGGGGTAGTTTTTTTCAGGTATATCTGAATTTTTGGGAGTTTTGAAGAAAAGTTTCGGTTATACCTGAAAGTTTTGGGATTTTCGGCATATTTTCAGGTATGCTTGAAAATATCAGTCATATCGCCCGCTACAACTTTTGGACCGCACGCCCTGACACGGGTGTCAGGCGGGAACGCTACCTTCATGCAGTGCGGAAATTCCGGCAAAGCGCCCTCGTGCGCGTACTTGTCGGGCAGCGGCGGGTCGGGAAAAGCTACCTGATGCGGCAGCTTATCGGTGATATCATCGATGATGGCACCCCGCCGGCGCACACCCTGTACATCAACAAAGAGTTCACAGACTTTGATTTCCTCAAAGACGGGCGCGATCTCGCAGACTTCTGCGAATCGTATTTCAGCAGCATCCCGGGCATACAGACCCGCTACCTGTTTATTGATGAAATCCAAAACATACAGAACTGGGAAAAAGCGGTAAACTCCCTCTCGCAAGACTACACCCGCAACTACCGGATTTTCATTACAGGCTCAAATGCGCAGCTGCTTTCCGGTGAACTCGCGACCCACCTTTCGGGCAGGTACGTTTCTTTTTTGGTGACCGCTTTTTGTTATGATGAATTTCTGGCCATCAGCAGCCTTCCAGCCGGAAAAGCCTCTTTCCTGAAGTTCCTGCAAACCGGCGGACTGCCGGAGCTTTTCAAACTCCCGGATGAGGAGTCGCGACGGCACTACGTAAGCGCCGTTTACGATACCGTTATCCTGCGCGATATTGTGGAGCGGCACCACATCCGTGATGTAAGCCTGCTAAAAGATTTGTTCACCTTTATTGCGGCAAACGCCGGAAGCCTGATTTCCGTGAACCGGCTTATAGCTTACTTCAAGGGTCAGGGCAGAAAAACAAACTACGAAACGGCGGCACAGTATATCCGATACCTGGAGGATGCTTTCATCATCCATAAGTGTGAGCGGTACCAGATTAAGGGGAAAGATGTTTTATCCGGCAGCGCAAAATATTATCTCAACGACCTGACCTTCAAAAACTACCTGTTCCCGGGTGTACACCTCGGCTGGGGACATCTCATGGAAAACCTTGTGTATATCGAGCTGCTTGCCAGAGGTTACACGGTTTACACAGGTCAGCATCAGGACAAGGAAATCGACTTTGTGGCGAGTCTGGGGGAGGAAACACGCTACCTGCAAGTTGCCTGGCAGCTCACCGATGAGAGGACGAAAGCCCGCGATTATGCGCCGCTTCTGAATATCAGGGATGCACATCCCAAGCTGCTTATTTCTGCCGACGACATCCCGCTGCCCCCGCAGGAAGGCATCCCGAACCTGCTGTACTGGGATGCCTTTGCGAAAAACGGAAGCTTTTAGCCAGCCCCCCCTCACACAATCCGGTCCGGGTCGCTGAGGTCGGGCAGGGGGCCGCGGTAGCCGAAGATGCGGCGGATCCACTTCACGAGGCCGACGCTCTGGTTTTTGATGTACCACTGATCGGCGGCCCGGCGCGCGCCGAGGGCATAGGTTGGGTAGGGGAAAATGGTGTCGGCCATGTTGCGCAGGGTGAGGCCGTTGCGCATGGCGAGGGCAAACTGCCCGATCAGGTCGCCGGCGTGCGCGCCCGCGATGTCGGCAGCCAGAATTTTGCCGCTGAACTTTTTGGCGTACACGTGAATCCATCCCTCGGTGACCTCATCGGTGATGGCCCGGTCGACTTTTTTGTAGGGGAAGCGGTAGGTTTCGTAGCACGTGCCCGCGGCGTCAAGCTCGGCTTTAGTGGGGCCGAGGTGCGCGATTTCCGGATCGGTGAAGGTAGCCCAGGGCAGATGCGCGGCATCAATTTTCATGGGCACTTTCAGCAGCATGTTGGTGACGGCTACCTTGGCCATGTGCTCGCTCATGTGCGTGAACTGAAACCGGCCGGTAACGTCGCCCGCGGCATAAATATGCCGCTGACTGGTCCGGCATCGGTCGTTAACCGTGACGCCCGATTGGGTGAACTGCACCCCGGCCTTATCGAGGCCGAGTGCTTCGGTATTGGGGATGCGGCCCGCGGCAACGAGCAGCTTCTCAGCGGTGAGGGTTTCAGTGCTGCCGTCAGCTTTGGTGATGCTGACCTGCACCTGCCGGGCATCGCCGCTCACGGCCTGCACCCGGCTGCCGAGCCTGAACTGCACGCCTTCGGCCTCGAGCACGCCCCGCAGCAATGCCGCAAACTGTGGCAGGTCTTTGCTCAGAATTTCATCACCCATATCCACCACCGTTACCTGCGTGCCCATGCGCTGAAACGCCTGCGCCATTTCCGTGCCGATGGGGCCGCCCCCGATAATGATCATGCTCTCCGGCCGCTTGGTCTGCTCGAACAGCGTGTGATTGGTTAAGTGCGGTGTTTCAGACAAACCCGGCACCGGCGGCACAAAGGCCCGGCTGCCGCTCGCAACAAGGAAGTAACGGCTCGTGACCCCGCGCAGGCTGCCGTCGGGCAGGGTAATCTGCAGGGTGTTTTTTCCGGTGAAGGCCGCCTCGCCCGAAACCACCTCAATGCCCATCTTCCGGAAAATATCGGGATGATCGGCATCTTCGTACACCTCCTCCCGGATGCGGTTGAGGGTTTCGGAAACTTCCGCAAAATCAGCCTTCTCACCGCGGATTTTCGCCTTTTTGGCCAGATTCAGCATAATTTTGCTCGGCACGCAGCCGTACCAGGTGCAGTCGCCGCCGAGGCGGGCTTTTTCAATCATCATGGTTTTTGCGCCGAATCCGGCGCCCATGCCCGCAGAGGTAAGCCCTGCCGCGCCGCCGCCTATCACAATTAAATCATATTCAAACTTTGCCATATTCTGGTTATGCCTCAGGGTTTGGGAGTAAGGTTGGGGTCAGCGGCAGGTTTCGGCTGCATTTCGCCCTGAATTTCGGTTTCGGCGGCCTGCTTCATTTTCAGCCGCGCTTTTCGGAGGGTTGACCAAATGGCATACACGATGATGGCCACAATGAAAACATACACCCAGGCCGGCACATTTTCCCCGGCAATAATCAGGTACACGTAAGCCGAAACCGCGCAGGCACTTGCCATGAGCACCGGGCCGGTGACCGGCTTTTTCCGTTTGATGTTCCGTGCCAGCCAGGCCATCGCCAGCCAAAAAAACGGAACCGCCCCTACATAGATGCTGCCAAAAATGACGGGATTTACCCCGTACGGCTCACCAAGCCCCATGAACCAGTCCAGAAAAGTTTGCCAGTCCGCCATTTGCCTCCGAATATTATTAAAGCTGATTTACGATTATCTTCTGTATCCCGATTCCGTATGATACCACAATCCTGTCTTTTGGTTCACAGCCATTTTTGACCGGAAGCTGAGTTAATTCAGCTCATTAACAGGATTCAACCAGAACAGCAGCAACTGATAATTTGTGCCCATGCTTTCCTTTAAATCAACAAACAGCTTTAAATCCCAATACGACATTTTAGATGACGATGTGAAAATCGGTACCATTGTAAAAAAACACTGGAAGAACCTCTTTGTGATTGAACTGCCTGAAAAAACCCTCTTTCTCAAATCCGAGAAGTGGTACAGCTCCAACCGGATTGTGATGGCGGGTGATACTGAAATCGCGCGGGTGGAAAAAAAACTGTTCTCTTTCAAACCCCGCATTTTGGTGTATTACAAAGAGCGGACCTTTGTGCTGCGGCCCACCAACATCTTGCAGACGAATTTCGGGCTGTCGCTGGGCGAAGATGGTGATTACATCGGCACAATCAGCCGAAGCGGATTTTTCACCAATGTTTTTGAAGCCGATTTGCCTGCAGGTATCGAAAAATGGTTTCAGTGCGTGCTCGTAAGCCTGATTATCGAATACAAGCTCACGCAGGCGGCGGCAAGCTGAAAAGGTCCGCAGTGAATCAGCTTCGGATGGCGCGCCTGAACCCAAAAAGCAAGGGCCATTCCGTTGATTTGGGATTGTTCACAGGCACTGCAGACCGTGATGTGCACGGAGTTCCCCCCCCCAAAAAAAAAACAGAAGCAGGAACCCACACGGCGGCGGGTTCAGGGCTATGAAATCTCGAGTTCGGGTTTTGTCTTTTCGGGCCGGATGTATTTGTTTCCAAGGAAGATGACGAGCACGGCCGAGCCGTACATGAGGATGCCGTACATGGCTACGGGGATTACCATCACAGAGTTTTGGAGCAGGGTTGCGGCGATCATGATGCCCATGGTGCCGTTTTGGATGCCGCTTTCGATGGCAACGGTGAGGCGCTGCCGGGCGGAGAGTCCGAAGGCGAGGGCGAGGGCAAAGCCGGCCGACATGGTGACGGCGTTGAGGGTGAGCACGGCGGGGCCGGTGAGCATGAAGAAGGTGGGGAGCTGCTCGCGCTCCTTGAGCAGGGCGGCGATAACGATGAGGGTGAAGAAGACCGCAGAGATGATTTTCACCGGCCGTTCTGATTTTTTTGAGAAGACGGGATTCCGGTGACGGATGAACATACCGATGGCGACCGGGATGAGGGTTACGCCCATAATCTGAATAATGGTGCGCAGAACCGGCAGGGTTACGCTGCCCTCCTCCCCGAACCAGCCGATGGAAAGGTTCACGATGAGGGGGATGGTTACGATGGTGATGACCGAGCTTACGGCCGTGAGGCTGATGGACAGGGCAAGGTCGCCGCGGGCGAGGTGAGAGACGAGGTTGGAAGTGGGGCCGCCGGGGCAGGCCGCGATAATCATGAGTCCGACGGCGAGGGCGCCGGTGAGGCCGAAAAGCTTCACGAGCAAGAAACCGACGACGGGCAGCAGCACAAGCTGCGCGGCAAGCCCGATGATCGCTGCTTTGGGGGCGAGCGCTATGCGGCGAAAATCATCCGGGCGGAGGGATAGCCCCATGCCCATCATGATAAAAGCCAGGGCGAGGGGCAGAAAAACTGCCGTCAGAACATTCGATTCCATCGGTTTGCAAAGGTTGATTGAGGGTGAGCTGTGCGAAAATAGCACCAAATAAGCCAAGGATGAAACGCGAAGTTTCCGGCGGATAACCTGGCGGTTACACAGCCTTAACAGTTGGGAAACATTGGATGGTTAGTTTAGGGGCGTACTCAGAAAACGGCAGCCGCCTTCCGCGTGCTGACCGGTTTATGGTTTCCTTCCTCTTTTCAGGGCAGCATCGTGACAGGTATAAACAGGGAGCTTAGCTCCCGCAAACGACCTCAAACAATCCTCAAAAAGCCCGCCGGCCCGCAAGCCGGCGGGCTTGTTTGCTTCAGCTCCCGTTTGGCTGCTCCGGCCCTGAACAGCGGCCGAACGGGGCAGCAGCTACCTCCCGGAAATCCATTTCTTTTTGTGTGATGAAACTCGGCCTTACGCCTCGGGTCCTTTCCCAAAAAATGCGGCAGCTTGCGCTTAGTCCGCTGTTTGCGCTCACGGCCGTGCTGCTCACCCTGCTTTATGCGAACACGGAGGCCGACTACTTTGCGCTGCTGGGCTGTGCCTTCATAAACAGTTCTTCGTTTGGCTGCTATTACCTGCTGCTTCGGTTTTTCTTCGTGCTGCGCCGCTATCAGCTGATTGCCCTGTTTGCGGTGCATCTTGTGAACGTAGTGGTCTGGGCGATGCTCGCTGCGCAGCTGTTCATTACCGTGGTAAGCCCCGCCTCCTGGTTTGCGAGTGGGTGGGTTTATCTGGCGTTTGGCTTTGCGACCTTCGATTTTCTTCAGCATTTCCTCTACAAACTTTTCCACGGCACGCATCCGCTCATTGCGGTAAATCTGCCGGTGAACCGGCCCGCAACAGGCTGGGGCGGCGGTATTGGTAAGCTGCTTCGCAAAGGCTTTAACCGCCGCCGCCGGGCCTCAGCCGGCACCTCTGCTACCTGACGGATGATGCCCTTTACCTTGCTCCAACTCACAAACAGAACAGAACTGAACCCAAAACCAACCCTACCTTTACATGGCCGATAAACGCGAACTGGACCTGCTGGTACTTTCTGATGTGCACCTTGGCACGTACGGCTGCCATGCCGAAGAACTCAATACCTACCTTAAAAGCGTGAACCCTGCCATTATGGTGCTGAACGGCGACATTCTGGACATGTGGCAGTTCCGGAAATATTACTTCCCGAAAAGTCACCTCAAGGTGCTAAAACGGATCATCAGCATGATGAGCAAAGGCACAAAGGTGTACTACCTTACCGGTAACCACGATGAGAACCTGCGGCGCTTCAGCAATTTCGAGACTGGTAATTTTCATCTGGCCGACAAGCTGCTGCTCCGCCTCAACGGGAAAACGGCCTGGTTTTTTCACGGGGATGTTTTTGATGTTACCATGCGCTACTCCAAATGGCTGGCCAAGCTGGGCGGCTTCGGCTACGACCTGCTCATCCTGATCAACCGCTTTGTGAATTTTATTTCTACTTCGCTTGGGTACAGCAAGATTTCCCTCTCCAAAAAAATCAAGGACGGTGTGAAATCTGCGGTCCGGTTCGTGGATGACTTTGAACGTACGGCCACCGACCTTGCCATCGAAAACGGCTACGATTACGTGATTTGCGGGCACATCCACCGGCCGGCCATCAAAGAGGTCACAAACGAGCGCGGCAGGGTCACTTACCTGAACTCCGGCGACTGGATTGAAAACCTCTCCGCGTTGGAGTACACCAAGGGCGAGTGGTCGATGTACCGCTTCGACGAGACCGATTTCGCCGAAGCCGGCGAAGCGGAAGCAGACGCCGAAGAAGCCGTGCTCGAGCAAAGCGGCATCCCCGCCATTTCCTTTGCGGACATGGTTCTGGAAGAGCTCGCCGGCGGGCAGCTGGTGCGCCATGCGGCTGAAATACGGCCATTCACTTCAAACGGGAGATACTGAGTATGAAAATTTTATACGGCATTCAGGGCACTGGCAACGGGCACATGAGCCGGGCAAACGCCATCCTGCCCCGGCTGAGCGAGTACGCAGAAGTGGATGTTCTGGTGAGCGGCCACAGCAGCGAAATCACTTCAGCCTTTCCGGTTAAATATCAGTATCCCGGGCTGGGATTTACGTTTGGCAAAAACGGCGGCATCAATTACTGGCAATCTGTCCTTCGCTCCAAACCGGCCGCGTTCTGGAAGAGCATCCGCACGCTGCCGGTAAAGGAGTACGATCTGGTTGTAACCGATTTCGAGCCGGTATCGGCCTGGGCTGCAAAGCTCGCCTGCGTGCCCTGCATAGGCGTGAGCCATCAGGCGGCCTTCCTGTCGGACAAATCGCCGCGGCCGGCGGACCGGCAGTGGTTTGGGGAGCTTCTTTTCCGGAGCTTTGCCCCGGTTGATACGGCCATCGGGTTTCACTATCAGCCGTATGATCATCACATCCTCACACCTGTAATCCGGGATGAGGTGAGGAGCCTGCACCCTACCGATCAGGGGCACATCACCGTTTACCTGCCGGCCTACAGCCCCGAGCGCCTGCTTCCCTATCTGCAGCAGACCGGGCGGCCTGTGCATCTGTTCACCAAACACGAGCAGCAGCCGCGCACAAGCGGCATGGTTGAAATTTACCCGGTTAGCAGCGAAGCTTACCTAAAAAGCCTTGAAGGCTGCACGGCGCTGGTGTGCGGTGCCGGCTTTGAGTCGCCCTCGGAGGGCCTGTTCCTCGGCAAGCGCATGCTCTGCATCCCGATGAAGCAGCAGTACGAGCAGCACTGCAACGCTGCAGCCTTGGAACAGATCGGGGTGCCGGTACTTCACAAAGTTGACGCTGAGTTCGGAATTGCCCTGCAGAACATGCTCGCACTCCCCGCTCCGGAACCTGTGAACTACCCCGACATCCTCACAGAAGTTTGTGATACCCTGTTCTCCCTGTACAGCAATTTTGAAATCGTCCGGAAATGCGCCGGGAAAAAGCCGGCTGCTGAAACAAAGGTTCTGAGCATGCCTGCGCCTGACTTCCGTGAGGAGAGATCGCACACTCCGGGCTTCGCTTTTTCGAATCAGACGGCAGCAAACGGGTAAATCTTTCCGGCAAAAAATGGCCTGATTACGGCTTTCCCGGCGGGATGCCCTTCACAAAAAAAAAGCCCGCCCGAAAAACACTGAAGCGTTTCCGGGCGGGCTTTAAATTTTAAAGCGGTGGTTAATCGGGCTATACCGTTTTGAGGGCTTCTTTACCGGCAGCTACAAACGAGCCTTTAAACTCGCCTTCGCTTTCAGCATTTGGTTTTGAGTAGTCCATCACCAAAACCACCTCGCCTGATTTTTTAACAATCCGGAAGGTTTGTGTGGCCGACTTACCCTCAGCTATGGCCTTGTAGTGCCTGCGTACCGCAAGCAGATCTTCGGGATGGATGAGCTTATTGAAGCCTGCTTCGCCGTGGCATTCGTCTTTCTCGTAGCCCGTGAGCGCCTCGAAGCCTTCGGAAATCCATTTAATCACAGGCAGACCGTTAGCGCCAATTTCGAATCCGTAGGTGAAATCATTCTTGCGCTCAAAAATTTTGTCGAAGCCAAGATTCCGTTTTTTCAGAATTTCGAGCACATTTTTCCGCATGCTCACATTCGAAACAACGGCACGCGCAATTCTTTTACCGTCGTTGCTGAGAATCTTGAGGCTGAGTTCGGCCTGTACAGGCATGCCGTTTTTGCGGCGGAACATAATGGTGAGCGGCTCTGCTGAATTTTTGATATCGTTTTCGGAGCTGGTAAAAATCGTTTTAAGTACGGGCACTTCATTGGACGGGGTAAACTCCCATATCTGCGCATTTTGCAGCTCTTCATTGGTGTACCCGAGCATCTCGCGGAAAGCTTTATTCGCATCAAGCACCAATCCGTTGAGGCTGAGATCAACGTAGGTCTGTTTTGAACCCTCGAAAAGGTCATCGAAATTGGTGTTGGTATCCATCACCTTTTTCTCGGAGCGTTTGCGCTCGGTGATGTCGTGCTGATAGGAAACCCAGTGCGTGATTTCGCCTCTGCGGTTGGTGAGCGGGTGGATATCCCACTGATTGATATATTCGGAGCCGTCTTTGCGATAATTGACCGTTTGACCGAAGAATGAATTACCTTTCTCAAGGTTCGCTCTGAGCCGGTCGAGCGTTTTGCGGTCGGTCTTTTCACCCTGAAGCATGCGGGGTGTTTTGCCTATTACTTCTTCCCGCTTGTAACCCGTCATACGCTGAAACCCGTCGTTTACATAACAAATGCGCGGGCCGGGGTTATTGAGTTCAAGCTCGGTCACGATGATGGAGTCGTAGTCGTTGCGTACGGCAGATTCCAGGAGTTCCAGCCATGTTTTGTATTGTTGGGCCTTTTCCGCTTCAGCCTGAAAGAGGGCTTTAAGGGTTTCGAACGAGGCTTCGTCTTTGGCGAGAGACTGAAGCTTTTTGGTCAAATCAGAGTCAAGCATATCATTTTAAATGAGGTATAAAAAATCATCGTGAATATAAACGTTTACAGTTAAAATCTGAATTCCCGTGTGCACATGAAAAGCAGAAGGATAGAGATAAGAAATTTTAGGAGGGGGAATTCAGCCGGCGGCAGTGCAAATCATCAAAAGTAACACCTGCTTCAATCGGCATCATTCCACTAACATGAACTAAAACAGGTGTTCCGATAAAATTTTCCTTGTAAGGAAAGCTTTGTTGGCGAATCATTACGGGAAATTTTAGTTTAACCGGCATGACAATGAAAAAAGCAGAACACATACTTAAAGAGTATTTCGGATACGAGGCCTTCCGGCCGAATCAGAAAAACGCCATTGAGGCGGTCTTAAACGGCAGAGACACTTTCGTGCTCATGCCCACCGGCGGTGGCAAATCGCTGTGCTATCAGATCCCGGCCCTGCTGTTGCCGGGCCTCACCATTGTGGTTTCGCCCCTGATTGCGCTCATGAAAGATCAGGTTGATGCGCTGCGGACCAACGGCGTGGGGGCGGCCTTCCTGAACTCGAGCACCGATTACGCCGATCAGCTCGAAACGGCGCAGAAAATCAAACGCGGTGAAATACGGCTGCTTTATGTGGCGCCGGAGCGTTTCAAAAGCAGAGACGCCATCTTTCAGGATATCCTGAGCGGCACCGCAATCAGCCTTTTCGCTGTGGATGAAGCCCACTGTATTTCGCACTGGGGCCATGATTTCCGGCCGGATTATCTCGAGCTTTCGGCGCTTAAAAAGAAATTCCCGGGCGTTCCGGTCATCGCGCTCACGGCAAGCGCCGATGAAACCACCCGGAAAGACATCACCGATAAGCTGAACCTCGAAAAGCCGCTCACGCTTATTTCGAGTTTCAACCGGCAGAACATCCGGTATGAGGTGCGTCAGCCGTCCGACAGCTTCGGCGAGCTGCTGGATTTCCTGGAAAACTACCGCTCGGAATCGGGCATCATCTACACCCTGAAGCGCAGCAGCACCGAGGAGCTCGCTGCCCGGCTGAAGTCACACGGCTTCAACGCCCTGCCCTACCATGCGGGCCTGCCGCCTGATAAGCGCGCGGCTTATCAGGATCTTTTTTTGAAGGATGAAGTGCCCATCATGGTGGCAACCATTGCTTTCGGGATGGGCATCGATAAATCTAACGTGCGCTTTGTGGTGCACATGAACATGCCGAAAAACATCGAAAGCTACTATCAGGAAACCGGCCGTGCAGGGCGCGACGGCCTTCCGAGCACGGCACTGCTTTTCCTGAACTACGGCGACCTGAGTACCCTGCGGTATTTTGCCACCATCGAAGACAACCCGCGGCAGACCGACATCATGATGCGCAAGCTCGACCTGATGCTGGCCTTCTGCGAAGCCAAAACCTGCCGCCGCGAGTACCTGATGCGGTACTTTGGGGAAGAGCACCCTTCAAGCTGCGGCAACTGCGATGTGTGCCTGCACGATTACATTTCCTATGATTACACCATCGAAGCGCAAAAAGCGCTCTCGGCCGTAGCCCGGCTGGGTCAGCAGTACGGGGCTGAAATCGTGTCGCTGCTGCTGCGCGGCTCAAAGTCGAAAAAGGTGCAGTTCTGGATGCGCGACCTCAAAACCTACGGGGCCGGCAGCGATCAGTCCGGCGAATTCTGGAAGGAAATCATCTACGAACTCACTACGCAGGGCTTTCTGAAGCGGGAGGGGAATCCGATTTCGGTTTTCAAGCTCACGGCAAAAAGCCGGGATATTCTTCGAGGTGAGGCCAAATTCATGGTGCGCAAGCCGCGCGCTGCTGTAAATATTCAAGCCTCCGAAGCTGCTTCGCTTTCGGCTCCGCGCTCCGACAAGGCCCTGTTTCAGCAGCTTCGCAGGCTCCGCAAGAGCATCGCCGATGCCGAAAGCGTTGCGCCATTCGTGGTACTTTCTGATGCCTCGCTGCACGAGCTTGCTACCTACTACCCGCAGAAGAAGGCCGACCTGTTCAGCATCACCGGCTTTGGTACCAAAAAGGTGGAAACCTACGGACAGTTTTTTCTGGACGCCATTGTAGATTACTGCACCGAAAACGGTATAAAACCCAAGCCTGTGCCGGAAAAGAAAAAGGGAAGCTACCCGCGCTCCAAACGCCCGAAGGAAGCAGGCAGCACGGCCCTGCTTACCCTGCAGCTCTTCCGGGCCGGAAAATCCATCGATGAAATCGCTGAAGAGCGCGAACTCAAGACCACAACGATTGAAAGTCACCTCGCTTCCTTTGTGGAGCGCGGCATGCTGGAGGTCGAAACCTTTGTGGATCCCGGCAAAATGAAGGCCATCGAAGAAGCCATTGAGCAGAATGATTCCGGCCTGATGCGCGACATTAAAGAAGCCCTGGGCGACGATTACACCTACGGCGAAATCCGCTTCGTGATGGCCGCGCTGCAAGCGTAAACGGATGAAGCCCGGAAGCTGTAAGGTGCCCGCATGACGACATCACCCTACAAAAAACCCCGGCTGAGCGCATTCGGCCGGGGTTTTTATTGATTGAGCAGGAAATTTAATCTACGAACGCGGCACGGCTTCTACCCGAAGCAGGGAGCCGTTGCTTTCGTCGGTGAGGATGTACACGTGCCCGTCAGGACCCTGACGCACGTCGCGGATGCGGCCGAAGCTTTGGGTGAAGAGCTCTTCGAGGTGCAGCACTTCGCTATCGCTCTTCAGAACGCGGAGAATCCGCTGCGGACGAAGGCCGCCTGCAAGCAGGTTGCCCTGCCAGTTGGAAAAGCTTTCATGGGTGATGAGCGCCAGCCCGGAGGGCGCCAGAGTTGGCAGGAACTCAAAGAAGGGGTCTTCGATGCCTTCCATCGCGCGGGCTTCTGAGCCGGGGTACGGGCCTTCGGTGCGGTAATCGAAGCCCTGCGTTACGGTCGGCCAGCCGTAGTTGCGGCCTGCCTGCGGACGATTCAGCAGGTCGCCGCCGCGCGGACCGTGGTCGGTTACCCAGATCTCGTTGGTCTCGGGATCAACAACCAGGCCCTGAATGTTGCGGTGGCCGTAGGAGAAAATCTCAGGCCGTGCATCGCTGCGGCCCACAAAGGGATTGTCGGATGGTACGGTGCCGTCGTAGTTGAGGCGGAGCAGGGTTCCGGCATGGTCCATCAGATCCTGTGCGCGCGGCGGGTTGGCTCCGCGATCGCCCACTGACATCAGCAGGTGGCCTTCGTTGGTCCAGGCGAGGCGCGAACCGTAGTGGCGGCCGGGCTGCGAGAAACGATCCTGCACGAAAAGCTCCTCTACATCAACGAGGCTGTCGCCGTAGATGCGGGCGCGGATCAGCGCGGTTGCAGTTTCTTCGGCCTCGTTTGGCTTGGAGTAGGTGATGTAAATCCAGCCGTTTTCCTCATAGCTGGGGTGCACGGAAACATCGAGCAGCCCGCCCTGACGAAAAGCATGAATGCGCGGAAGCCCGTCGAGGGTGCGGCGCTCAGAGCCGTCGGCACTGATGTGGTTGAGCCTGCCCGGCTTCTCGGTAACCAGCATGCTGCCGTCCGGCAGAAACGCAACGGCCCACGGATTTTCAAGCCCGCTCGCAACGGTTGAAACCCGCACCCGGTGATATTCGGTGTTGCGCTCGGAATTTACATTTGAACCGACAGCCTGTTCGTCGGATGAAGGTGATGAGGCATCACCGCAGGCCTGAAACGCCAGCAAGGAAACCCCCAAGATGCCTAACAGCAAGTAATTACGCATAGTAGCAGTACATTTGATTACGGATTATTTGTTCAAACATTAAACAGAAACCTGAATTTAAGCTAAGTAGTGCCTTTTCAATAGTTTTAACTTGTAAGGTCTTCTTAAAGAAACTTTGCAACTCGTTCCGGTTTAACCCGCAGCTTTCCTTCGCATGCGGCGGCATTGGTGCTTATTTTAGAGCTTTACTTCACCTAAATACAGTATCGTGAACGTCGTTTCTATTTCCTCAATTTTCCTTTTATTCGCCATCTTTGTCTATTCCTGCTCATCAGAGCAGGTTCCGGAAAATACTGAGGCTCATTTGTTCGATGAAACCGAGCAACCCGAACTCGCCGCCCTCTCGCAGTTTACCGGCACCTGGATAACCCCGGATACCTACCGCGGTCTCGAAGATGCACGGATTCGCCTCAGCCTGAACGAGGCGGAGTTCCGCGTGAGCGGGCCGCTTCAGTACGTGCGCGTTGACCCCAGCCTGCAGCCGGTTTCCGATTCCGGCCGGCTTTTTGTAAGCGCAACGCTCAGCGGCAGTTCCGCTGCACGCACGCTGAACGCCGAAATCCGCAACGAGCGCGGTGATGTGCTGGGTGAAGCCCGCCTTGCCCTGCGCGAGGGGCGACTTCACGTGCAGCTCATCAATCCGGTGCCGGATGTGGCGGCTATCTTCGTGCTTGAGCCCGAAAACTGAGGCGGCCTTCAGCCCGCATCCATCGAAAAAAACGCTCTCTAAAAGCGGGCGTATTTTTTGAGGTATTCCTTGATTTTCACCTTTTTACGGGTGCTGTCGCTCGTCATGTAGCGCACCTTTCCGAAGATTTTGCGCTCCGGGCCCCAGGCGCGGTCGAAGCGGCCGAAAATCCAAAAGATGCCTGAGTAGCTGTTCGGGTCGCGGCCGTCGATGGCGTAGATGTTGTTCAGGCGGATGAGGTAATCAAGGGCGGTGCGGGCGTCGGGGGTCCACTGCAGCACTTTTTTGCCCCAGAGCATGCGCAGGTAGTTGTGGATGCGCCCATCGCGCACGAGCTGCCGCTGCGCCGCGTTCCAGATGTCGTCATCGGTTTCGGCATTGGCCAGCTGCTCGTAGGTGTACACCACGGGCCGCGGATCGGCCTCGTGCTCGGTGAGGGTCTCCTGCGCCCAGTCCGGCAGCGACTCAAATTGGTCGTAATCCGGCCGGTGATGCGCGAAATGGAAGCCGACCTCCCGCCAGGTGATGAGCTCATCGAGCCAGGCTTCGATGCCGGTTTCGCCGCCGAAGAAGCCGTCGCGCTTGCCGTTCTGCGGCTTGAGCGTGTCGCGGCTCCAGTCGCGCGGCTGCCTGCGCAGGGCCAGCTCGGCCAGCTCGTACTCGCTCACCTTGCCGAAATGCAGCCACGGACTCATCCGGCTCGTGCCCTCGGTGTCGGGATCGTTTCGGATTTCGTCGTAGGCTTTGAGGTCGAACTCCAGAAACTGCGCGAGGCGCTCCAGCCCGGCCGCGCGGGTGCCTTCCATCGCCAGCGGCTTCACCGACTGATCCACATCGATGCCCGAAAGCCACTCTTTTGAGAAGCGGCCCGCGGTTTTGGCATCGGGGTATTTTCGGGTGATGGCTTCATCAATCGCAATCCGCTCCGTGTTTTGCAGGTCTTCGAGGGGGTTTTCCTTCGGCGGATTCTCGAAGCAGATCCGGAAATGCTTCTGCATGGTTTTGCGGAAAATGTAGGCCGAGTACGGATCCTTATCACTCATTTGCATGGGGATGATGCCGTTGGAATCGATGGAATAGTACGGCACATCCAGCGTCTGCGGGATTTCCTCATTGCGTTTGCGCATGATGAAAATCGGATACTCGTCGGTCACGACCATGCACGATTTTGCGGCAAGTTCGCGAAAGAGCGCGGGGTATTCACCGGCTTCCTGCTCGAGAAAGCTGTAATAATTGAGACCCTGCCGCTCAGCGATTTCCTGATGTTCGGCCATGCCCTGCATGATGAACCAGTGCGTGCGTGCGGTGCGCCAGGGGTAATCGCAGGAGAGCGCCTCGAAGATGAGCAGCGGCTTGCCCAGCTTGTTCGCCCAGGCTACGGCGTACTCAAGCGCGAAATTATAGTGCAGGCGGCGGTTGATCTGCATCCAGTAGAGCACAAAATCGCCCTCCGGATTGGGCTCGTTTTCGTTGCGTTTAAAAACCCGAAGGCTGTTCACATTCTTCATGAGGCGTTTTTTAGAAAATTGAGATGGGAGTCAGAAGCTGAGCATCAATAAGGTCCCCCGGCCCAATCGGAGCCGGCTGTTGATGAGATGCCCGGTTGAGGCATAGCAGGCGGGAGCTGACGGAAGCACATCCCCCGATAAAAAAATCAGCGGTGTTCGTAGCGTTTGAGGGCGTCGATGTAGCGCTCGGAATCTTCGCGGATTTGCCGGCGCTCTTCGCCGCTTTTTTTGTTGAGCATGTTGAGCATGAACGAAACGCGGCCGTTTTCTTCGAAAGCCGGCTGATGCTTGTCCACGAAATTCCAGTACAGGTAGTTGAAGGGGCAGGCTTTGGGGCCGCTTTTCTGACTGACCGAGTAGTGGCAGCTTTTGCAGTAGTCGCCCATTTTGTTGATGTAGTTGCCGCTCGAAACATAGGGTTTGGAGGCCAGCACGCCGCAGTCGGCGAAGGTGCTCATGCCGAGCACGTTGGGCAGCACCACCCACTCCCAGGCGTCGAGGTAGCCGTACCAGAACCACTTGAGCAGCTCGCGCGGGTCGGTTTCGGTGAGGTTGCTGTAGTTGCTGAGCACCATCAGCCGCGGGATGTGGTGCGAATAGCCGGTTTCGAGCACCGGTTTGACGCACTCGCTAATGCACTTCATCTTGGTTTCACCGGTCCAGAACGACTCGGGGATGCTGTGCGTGAACCCGAAGGTGTTGGCCTCACGCACCTGCGGCATCATGGCCTCGTAGTAGTTGCGGATGTACTCGCGCCAGCCGATAATCTGCCGGATGTACCCCTCGACCGAGTTGATGGGTGCCGCGTCGTTTTCCCATGCATCAAGGGCGCGCAGGCAGAGTTCTTCGGCCCCGAGCAGGCCGTTGTTCATGTAAATCGAGAGGGTGGAGTGATAGACGACGTACTCGCCGGTAACGAGCGCGTCTTCGTAAGGGCCAAATTCTTTGAAGCGGTTCCGGAAGAAATCGTCGGCGGCACGGAGCGCCCCGGCGCGGTCAACGGCGTAGTCGAAGCCCCCGGTGCTGCCCCAATGATTCGGGAAGCGGTCTTCGACCTCCTGCATGACTTCCCGGGTGATTTCATCGGGGGCAAAAGTGACCGGCTTCGGCGGCTTTTTGCCGGCGGGGAGTTTTTTGCGGTTGTCCTTGTCGAAATTCCACTGTCCGCCCTCGGGCTTGCCGCCCTGCATCAGGTAGCCGGTACGCTTGCGCATCTCCCGGTAAAAATACTCCATGAGGTAGCCGCCGGCCATTTTCTCCCGCCACTCTTCGGGGTCCGACATAAAAAAGGTGTTGGGGTGGTATTTCATGCGGCCGGTTTCCTTGGCAAGGGCGTCGAGCTGCTGCCGCAGGTCGTACTCGGCGGGCTGCATGTAGTGCAGCTGATGGTCCCCGCTGCCGAGCCGGCGCCGGAGCTGCTCCGCGACAGGATCATCCCCCTTCAGATAGGCCACCTGCCAGCCGGCATCGAGACACTCCCGCGCAAAATGCCGCTGTGCGCTCCAGATATAGGTAATTTTTTTCTTGTGAAAGGGAAGCTTCGAGACCTCCGCCGCCGACTCGCAAAACACAAGGCTGGTGTTTTCGGGGGTGAAGGATGACGGGATCTTCGCCTGATTCAGCTGATCGGCATGTACAAACCAAAGCTGATTGTGAAGGC
>NZ_JAIUMX010000071.1:0-19004 GCF_022565315.1 Cyclonatronum sp.
ATTGGTTTGTACCTCGCGGGGCTCGTGCTGGCCAACATCCCCAGCCTATTCCGCCACCGGGACGATCCGCAGTATGCAAGCCTCGGGGCTTCGGGAGCCGTAGGTGCGGTGCTGTTTGTTTTCATTTATTTCTTCCCGATGGAGCCGATTTATCTGTTCTTCATCCCGATCGGCATTCCGGCGGCGGTGTTTGGCGCGGTGTTTATCGGCTACAGTTTTTGGGCACACAAAAAAGCCAACGATCAGATCAACCACGAGGCCCACATCGCCGGAGCCGTAACCGGCCTGCTCTACGTGATGATCATCGTACCCCGCGGCATCGACCATTTGCTGACGTTGCTGGGGATAATTTAGTCATAGTGTTTACTTTGGTAAACGCAATGGCTATCTTGACCAAAATTAAATGCGATGAAGAAACATCCAAATAAAGAAATTCAAAAAGCAATTGAATATGCTCAAACCCAAAGCTGGGTTTTGAAGGATTCAGGAAAGTCGTCACACTCATGGGGAAGACTGATGTGTCCTGAAAGTTCGAGAAATGGATGCGTGATCTCAGTTTGGAGTACGCCCCGCAATCCTGAAAATCATGCTAAGCAGATACTTAAAATGGTCAATAAATGCCCTCATAAAGAACAGGACTGATAATTATGAAAACTTTTGAATTTACGCTGGTACTCGAAATTGATAATATCCCATTAGAGGAAATTGAAGACAAACTATATGAAGCCGGATGTGATGATGCCCTTTTGTCTTTTAGAAATGGTATAGCATATCTGAATTTCGATCGGGAAGCAGATGACCTGGAAAAAGCTGTTGGTTCAGCAATACATCAGGCAGAATCTTCCGGACTGCCTTTGAAGGTTAAGCGGATTGAACCCTCTGATTTGGTCACCGCATCCGAAATTGCCCGGCGTTTAGGGAGAAGCAAGCAGTCGGTTCAGCAGCTGATCTCCGGAGTAAGAGGAGATGGTGATTTTCCGGTACCTTTAGCTGGTTTAACTTCAACTACCTTGATCTGGAGCTGGCAGGAAGTCGCAGATTGGTTCTTCACAAAAAATAAAATAGACAACAAACAAATCTGTGAAGAAGCCCTAATTATGAAAAGTTGGAATGATGTACTTGCTTTAAGAGATAATCAGGCACTTCAGGAATCTTTGGAAAATGTAAAGATTGCTATGAATAAAAATTATAATGTTATAGCCTGAACATCCTCAAAACCTGCCTCTTCACACCACCGGCTTATCCATAAACTTCTGCACGCGTTTGGGATCATCCGGTTTGGTGAGCAGGCTTACGGCGATGAGCAGCAGCACGTTAACAGCGAGGCCGTACACGCCTTCGTGCATATCCCAGGGTTTGAGTGCGGGATTGAGCAGGAAGAAGACATTCACCAGCATGCCGCCGAAGAGTCCGCTGAGGGCGCCTGCTTTGGTTGCACGCTTCCAGTAGAACATCGCAAATACAACCGGGAAAATCTGCGCCACGCCTCCGTAAGAAGCCAGCAGCAGGGCTACGAGGGAGACCTCCGAGGCTACGGCGAAGTAGTAGGAGATGAGGCCGATCACGATGACCAGAATGCGGATGAGCATGCGCTCGGTGCTGTCGCTTACGGGCGTTGCGGTCGCTTTGGAAATGCCGTCGCGTACGCCAACGGAGGCGGCCGAGTGCAGGATGGCATCCCCCGACGACATGGAGGCGGCAAGGGTGCCGGCGCAAAACAAGCCAATCACGATGGCCGGCAGTTCCAGCTGCATGAGTACGTGCGGCAGGATGCTGTCAGCCGGCGTTACGCCCGGAAAAATGAGGATGGCCGAAAAACCGATGATGAGAATCGGAATCAGGAAAATCTGAAAGGTCGGGTACAGCACGATGCTCAGCCGCAGGGAGCGCTCGCTTTTGGCGGCGAAGCTCCGCATGAAAAAGTGCGGCCATACGGAGAACCCGATGGCCGAAACCACAACCGCCGAGCTGAAAGCCGCCCAGTTCCACGGGCTGCCGTCGCCGGCCAGGCCGGGCGCAGCAAGCATCGCGGCCTGACCCGCATCGACAAGGGCTTCAAACATGGGGCCGACCCCGCCGTACAGCGCGAAGGGCAGGTACAGGCCCAGCACCCAGGCGAGCACCATCATAAAAAGCCCCTGAAATGCGTTCGACCAGCCGACGCCCATCACCCCGCTGAAGTACACGTACACCAGTACGATGAGATAGGTAAAGCCCGCGCCGGCCCATTCCGGGATGCGGCCTTCCGAAATAACGCTCAGCACGAAGCCGGCGCCCTTCATCTGAATGGTGAGGTAGGGGATGAACACCACAACGCTGAGCACGGCGAGCATCACCGACATCAGCCGGCTGTCGAAGCGGTCGGAGAGCAGCTCGGCCTGCGTTACGTAGCCGTACTTCTTGCCGAGGCGCCAGGCCCGCGGACCAAAAAAATACAGCGGGATGATGCCCGTAACCCCGAACCCGATAATGTAAAAGGCCGCCGCGCCGCGGGAGTACGCCCAGCCGGGCCCGCCCAGAAACGCAAAGGCGGAAAAGATCGAGGCACCCATCACAAAATAGAGCAGCATCACATTCATGCTGCGGTCGCCGGCCACGTAGCCGTCCACGCTTTTGGAGATGCGGAGGCCCGGAATGATGCCGGTAATGAGGGAAATCAGCAGGTAAATGCCAACAACGATGAGGATAACGGTTCCGGTTTCCATCAGTTTGGCTCTCCGTTTTGGCCCTTGCTTTCGGCCTGATACTCTGCCCGAACCCGCTCGTTGTGTTCGCGGTCGAGCCGCGTATTATCGGTGATGTAGAGGTACACCATGCCGGCGAAGGCAAGCAGCAGCATGAGCGTGAGCCATGCAAAAGACAGCGGCAGGCCCAGAATAAACGGCTCTGCTCCGGAGAAGACCGCATACAGCGGCCAGATGACACCAAGCTGAATGAATAGCCCCAAAAGGCCGAAAACGAGGCGGTTGTTGGGGTACCAGGTGCCAAAAAAAAGAAAATAACCCGGTTTTCGGGATGCAGGCTTACGGGACATGGTGCAGGTTAGCGTAGTTAGTTCAGTAAAATCGGTGACAGGAGCTAAAGGCTGCCAAACACTCAGCCTGCGGGAATATAGGGCTGCGGGCTTAAAGCTTCATGCTGTTTTTTTATCTCTGCTCCGGCCAAGGAATTCAGAAACTAAACCCGACAGTCCAACACCACTTACAATTGTACCTGCGACTTCGAAACCGTTAAGAATGCAAATTACACCCCCTGAAATTGCAAAAACGGCAATAATTCCAGCAAAGTACTGTCCGCGCTGTTTGAGCTTAAATGACTCCTGAATGAGTTTGTTGTCTCTGTTATGTGCATACTTTTGCTCCTCAAGTGCCATCTGTTTTATTAGCTCAGCAAAATCCGGTGCAACACGGATGTAATGCTCCAAAATATCAGGAGGAGGGAAGGGGCCTGATATTTTTCGGGTACTGCTTTCAGAAATCTCTATGTGAATGATTTCTTTAAGTAATGAAAGAAGCTCTTTTCTCTTACCATCCGGAATGTCGTCAAAAACATCCGGGTCAGTTTTCAACAGTTTTTTTTCTAATTCCTTCTCGGAAAATTCATCCGCAGTTTCATGGTTTTCCTTGTCAGGCATACTGTTAATGCTAAAGCTTAAAAAAGATTATTTACGCAAGGATTTACCTTTATCTCTAAATGAGGCAGATGAAATATCAGCGTTCTGACCGGCAGCATGAGACTCAGAGGTGAACTTTGTTACTGACGAGCGAATATAGTAGGCTGCTTTCCCCCAATAGCTGTCTATGGAATCTTGCGCACCGGGGTATTGGTCAAAATCGTTAAAGAAATTATTGCCATGAAGATCGAATGCAGAACCCATGCCGTGCAGAAAGTCTTTTTTATAATTCATTTGAAGCTATGTGGGTTATGAGGCAATTTTAGTGATTTGGAATATATAAAATCTAAATTAATCAAAGACGCTCAATATCAGCAACTCTGCAGTCAATAAAACTTAATCGCGTTTCAAAAGGCAGGCGCATGAGCAATTTGGTTTTGAAAGAGACATAAAGGCCTCAATCATCACTGAAAAAGAAGGCCTAACTTTTGGGGGATAGCTTTAAAATATACGTATCCGGACGGTCTGTGTCTTTATCAAACCCGATCTTCCGCAAGTACCCCGCGTAGTTGGGGTCGGTGGTGCGGGAGCGGATTTCGGTGATGCCTTCGCCGATGAAATGTTCCCGGTTTTCGCGCCACAGGTGTGCGGCTACCTTGAAATCGCGGTACTGCGGGGTCGCGTAGTCGAGGGCAACGTGGAAGCAGCCGGCTTCAACGCGGCCGAGAATGAGGCCTGCCGGTGCCATGTTGCGCAGCACGAAGTAGCCGTGTTCGCTAGCGTCGGCCTCGTTTTGGAAATCCGGGTAAAACTGCGCGATGTCCTTCCGGTAAAAATTGAGAAAAGCGTTGAGGTAGGCATCGGGCTGATCGATGGGCAGGATGCGGAAGTACTCGCTGCTGCGGTAAATCTGCAGGAGGAAATAAACGTTGATAAGCACGATGAAGGCGTTCATGCCGGCTACCGGCCACGAGCCGATCAGGTAGCCGTACACCGCAAAGGTTGCCGCGCCAATCATATTTACGATGCGCAGCGGCACAATCCGGCTCATCATCAGGGAAACGGCTACAAGTACGGAGGCCACATAGCCGATGAGTTCATACACAAAAGCGGAATCCATCAGTAAATCGAATCAATAAGTTCTGAGAAAAAAGGAACTCCAAAGGTACGAAATCTGCGGAACTAAACCGGCAGCCGAAAACTTATGCGGGTACTGCTGCTGCTGTTCAGGCGCAGGAGCCCATACACCGATAAAAAATAAATCTGCTTATGACCGCCGTCGCTCTTCTTTCCAAAGCCCAAAAGCCGTTCCGGATTTTTTTCGGGGCAGGCCTCATCGCCGCGGGCCTGTATCACTTCATCAACCCTGAATTTTATTACCCGATGATGCCGCCCTGGTTTCCGGTTCCGGAGCTGCTCAACCTTGCGGCCGGTGCCGCGGAGGTGGTGTTAGGTGCCGGACTCCTCCTGAGTAAATGGGCGCGCCGGGCATCATACGGCGTGATCGCGCTGATGGTGCTTTTCATTCCGGTGCACGTGTACATGGTTCAGGTTGGGGGGTGCATGTCGGAGGCGGTCTGCCTGCCGCTTTGGGCGGCCTGGGTGCGGCTGATTGTGCTGCATCCGCTGATTATGCTCGCGGCATGGTGGGCCGGGCAGCGGGAGTAGCGGTGAGCGGGCAGCTCCCCGCCATAAAAAAAGGAAACCCGTTAATCAGGTTTCCTTTTTTTTGTTTTTAACGATGGATGTGCTTCCGGGCCTGACCGGAGTGCTTAGTCTTTTTCAAACTCCGGCAGTACTTCCAGAAAGCGGGCGGAGGTTTTGATGCCCCGGTGGAAGTCTTCGAGGCTGAAATGTTCGTTGGGGGAGTGGATGGCATCCGTGTTAAGGCCAAAGCCCATCAGGATGGTATCAACGCCGAGCACATTTTTGAAGTCAGCTACAATGGGGATTGAGCCGCCTTCGCGGGCCATGAGCGGTTCCTTGCCGTACACATCTTTGTAGGCTTTGCCCGCAGCTTTAAGGCCGTAGAAATCGATGGGGGTCATGGCCGGGTGCCCGCCGTGGTGCGGGGTTACTTTCACCCTAACGCCTTCTGGCTTTATTTTGTTGATGTGTGCGGTAAACAGCTCGGCAATTTTATCAGGATGCTGATTTGGCACAAGCCGCATGCTGATTTTCGCCCCGGCTTGAGCCGGCAGTACTGTTTTTGCGCCTTCCCCCTGATAGCCGCCCCACATACCGTTCATATCGAGGGTAGGCCGTGCAGACTTGCGTTCAAGGGTACTGTAGCCCTGCTCGCCGTTAACGCTTTCAATGCCGATAGAAGCCTTCCAGCCTTCTTCGTCGAAAGGAAGCTTCCGGTAGGCTTCGCGCTCTTCATCGCTGAGGTCGAGTACATCATCATAAAAACCGGGGATCTGAATCACGCCGTTTTCGTCCTTAAGCTGCGCCACTATTTCGCACAGGGCATTCAGCGGGTTGGTGAGCGCGCCACCGTACACGCCGGAGTGCAGGTCGCGGTTCGGACCAAAAACTTCGAGTTCCATATAAGCGAGGCCGCGCAGGCCGTAGGTAATGCTTGGGGTATCTTTGGCAAACATGGCAGTATCTGAAACAAGTACCATGTCGCAGGCGAGTTCTTCTTTGTGTTTTTCGAGGAAGGGTACGAGGTTGGGTGAACCGATTTCCTCCTCTCCTTCGATGATGATCTTGACATTTACCGGCAGCTTTTCGCCGCTTTTGAGCCAGGCTTCAAGGGCTTTAACATGGATGTAAGCCTGACCCTTATCGTCGCTTGCGCCACGTGCATAGACTTTGCCGTCTTTCTCGACCGGCTCGAAAGGAGGGGAAGTCCACAGGTTCAGCGGATCGGGCGGCTGTACGTCGTAGTGTCCGTAAATGAGCACGGTTGGTTTGCCGGAGCCGGCGTGCAGGTAGTTGGCCATCACAACCGGATGGCCCGGTGTTTCAACGATTTGCACATGCTCCATCCCTGCGCTGCTCAGCTGAGCCGATAGGAATTCTGCTGCTTTGCGTACTTCGGCTTTTAGGGCGGAATCGGTGCTTACGCTCGGTATGCGAAGCAAATCGAATAGCTCCTGATTGAAGCGTGGCTGGTTAGCATCTATAAAATCAAAAATTCTGGACATATCACAATAATCAAAGGTTTAAAAAAAAAGCTTAAAACAGGCTTCAAAGGTAGGGTAAACTGCGTGGGCTTCCAAACCAGCCTGTTTACCGTATGAAGATAAATAAGTGTGTTAACTTCTTAGGTGTAGTTAGAATGGCGGATTGTGGCATCAGAATGAAATAAACATGCGGGCCGATTCTGCGGGAATCCAGCCGCTCATGCCGTTACTCAGCTGTACATTGAGATAACCGGGCTGTAGTTTTGAAGTATCCCGGTCTTTTACAAAACGGAACCCCGGTGAAAGCTCAAGCAGTACTCTGCTCTGCATACCCGGTGCTTCTCTCAGGCTAACCTGCTCCTGAACAACAAGTCCGGCTTCATAGCGGTCAGATACAGACCATAGCCAGTAGCAGCTTGCAGATACCGGCAGCAACGCAAGGAATGAAAAAAGAACTGCATACCGGAGGTTTGTGCGCCATTTGGGATAAAACCATTGTGCAGCCCAGCCCAGCAGGCAAATGTTGAATAAAAGCAGGCTCAAAAACAAAAAAGGTGCGAAACCGGTATCAAAAAGGAGACGGTAGCGCCAGGTCCAGGTGTTAAGTACGGGGATTTCGCCAAAGCGCTGAAACAGCCGCTCACTTACAAAATCCCGGGCTTCAAGCGCATTTGCTCTCACTTCCGGAAATGCCGAAGCTTGTTGGAAATAATATAAGGCCTTTCCCTGCTGCTGCAGGTGTTTGTGCGCAAGACCCATATTCAGAAACAGCGGCCCGGAATACTGGCCCTGCGATTCTATTTCATAGTAGCGATCGAGCGCCTGCCGGTAGTTGCCTTCGGCAAGAAAGTAGTTCCCCTCATTAAAGAGAAGCTGTGGGTCAGTACCGCCTGACTGAGCAGCTGCATCGGCTTTTCCGGTAAAAAAAAGTACCGGAACAAGGTGAAAAAGGATGAACAGGCCTGGCAGGGTCAAAATCCCGAGGCCGGGAAAGTAATTACGAAACCGGAATGAACAGCGCATTAATCAAATAGTTTTTCGAGTTCATCCAGTATGCCTTCGCACTCGGCCCGGTCGAAACGGTAATTATCGAGGGATGCCTGCGTGCCGAAACTCATTTCTGTTGTGCGTGTGAACATCCAGCGCAGCCGGTTGTACAGCATGGGTTCGGGCCGAAGCTGCTGCTGCAGGGCCGTGAGGATTTTGGTGTCGGGATAATTGGCCTCCGGCATCTGCATGCGGTGAATTGCATAAACTGAAACTGCCCGGTTGAGGGATTTATATGCTTCTTTTGGGTCGCCTGCGCCGGCCTGAGCATCAGCAAGGGAAAGGTGATGTTGCGCGGTTTGAAGTGCTTTTGATGCACGAATTTTTTCAGGCTGCATTCGTTGCTGATCAAGCTGTGTTTTCAGGGTCCATGCGTAGGCGAAAAGCCCGAGAGGCAGCAGGAACATAAAGCCAAAAACCAGGTTTCGCAGCATGTTCCGGGGCTCGGCTCTTACCCAGCTTACGGCGCCGGTCCAGGGTGAAATGTTGAGTTGCTGAAGGCCGGCAGCGGCAATTTCAATGCCCGGGTCGTGTAACACACGTACCTGAACTGCCGGGAGCTGCTGAGATCGGTAACGCCTGCTGCGCGGATCGAACCAGGATACGGAAGCGGCAGGCACTTCGAACAGACCGGTTTCACGGGCAACCAATACGTCGGTAAATGTCTTTGAACCACTGATGCCGGCCGCTGACTTTTGGATATTGAGGTTTTCCCCGGGCTGGAAAATATCGAATCCTTCGGGCAGGTTAAATTGGGGGTGATCTACCAGAGATACGTTTCCGCGCCCAACGAAAGAGGTTTCAATATTGAGAGGCTCTCCGATTTTAATCTCTGTATCAGGCACTTCACGGCTCACGCTGAACTGCCCGACGGCACCGCTAAACCCTTCCGGCTGAGGCGAGGGCAGCGGGCGTACGTTAAGATCAACGGTTTGGGTTCGCAGGCGAACGGACCGCTGGGAGCGGCCAAAGTTTTCGACAAAGCGGGATGCATCGCCAAAGCGGCTTACAGGCCGCATGTTTACGGTTACATTGTAGCCGCCGATGGAAACCTCCCCGGAGCGAGTCGGGAAAAGGGAATAGCTCATGAGTTCGGCCCGTCGAAAGGGCTGCCCTCTCACGGTTACGTTTTCGGCTCTCGGCCCCTGTTCTTCGGTAAGCCGCTCGAGCCAGAACCCGTCGGTGCGCCAGGTTGATGAAGGCTGATACGAAATAACGCTTATATCCTGATGAAAGTAGAGCACAACTTTGGCCTGAACCTGCTCGCCCCGAAAGGGACTCTGATTTGAGACCTCGAGCCGGATAAAAATATTATCGTCAGCATTTTCCTGATGAAGCTGATCACGGCCGAGCACAGTTACCTGCAGCGGGTTTGTGGTAAAAGCCTGATTGTTCATGGTAATGCTAACCGCCGGTATGGTATGCTCCCCTTCGCGCATAGCTTCAAGGGTGTATCGGAAACCGATGGTAGAAAAGTGCCGGCCGTCGCGTACATCAAAACTTGACGTACGGGTTGGGGTAGCAGAAATGATGCGCAGGCCTTCCACAGGTTCCAGCTCAGGCCGCTGTACATTTTCGACTCTGCTGCCCGTAATTTCCACCGCAACGATGAACCGTTCTCCGACAAAAACCCTTTCGGAGGTAGTCGTTAAGCGGGCCTGAACCCCGTCGGGCTGAGTATTTACCGCAACTGCATCTCCCGCCCAAAAAAACAAAAAAAACAATACAAGTCTGAAAGCTAAACCGGCATGCACCGGTTCCGGACTGAGCGGGGGCTTTGGGGCAGAGAGGGTAGAATAATGGGGCATCGCTTTACCAGTCTTTCTCCTGCGTTTGCGCGGGAGGGGTGAGGTCTTTGAGGAAATCGCGTATCAGCTCACGCTCACGGTTTGTGATGGCATTCAGAATCTGCTGTGCTTCCTGCTGCGACATTTCTCCGGGCCTTGGTTCCGGCTCGGTATCCTCGGGGCTTTGGCGGCTGTCTGAGGGGTCTGACTGCTGCTCTCCCGGCCGGCCTTCACCCTCTTCAGGGTCACTTTCCTGTTGCTGCTCACTTTGGTCGGCGTCCTGTGTGTCTTGCTGCTGTTGCTGCTGCTCATCAGGAGGCAGTTCTTGCTGGTCTTCCTGCTGCTGCCCGAGCTGCCTCAAAGCAAACTCGTAGTTGTGAATGGCGTCTTCATCGGCCGGATTTTGGAGCAATGCCATACGGTAAAGTTCAGCTGCCGCCTCCCAGTTTTCTGCTTCTGCAAAGATATTTCCTATGTTGTAATCTGCGAAAGCCCGCAGCCCGGGGTCACGTTCAACCATCCGGAACCGCTCGAAAGCCTGAACGGCTTCTTCCTGCCTGCCCAGCAATGTAAGCGTTGTTGCATGGTTGAAATATAGCCGGGAATCGTTGGGGTTATCGTTGATGGCTTCTCTGAAGAGCCGTTCAGCTGTTTGAAAATCCCGATTTTCGAACGCTTCATTAGCCTGCCGTGCCCGGTCGGGTACGGAGGCCGTCAGTAAAAAAAGCAGCAGAGAAAAAATCGGGATGAGGCGCATTACAGGCGGGCTGGAAGAGATTACATGTTTTCGGCTATAGACATCACTTCGTCGCTCATGCTCATGTTGGTGAACACGTTCGTAACATCGTCGAGGTCTTCGAAGCGGTCCATCAGTTTGAGGTTGGCTGCGGCAGTTTCGGCATCAACAGCTACTTCGGTCGCAGGCAGGCGCTGAAGCTCGGCGGTTGCAATTGTGTAACCTGCTTCTTCGAGGCCGGTACGCACAGCATAAAGCTGCTCGCGGGTTGTAGTTATTTCAAAAACATCACCTTCAGCCTTAACATCATCGGCGCCGGCATCTATGGCAGCGAGCATCACCTCATCTTCATCTAACCCTTTTTTTTCTATCGAGATGATGCCTTTTTGTTCAAAAAGAAAGGCGACTGAGCCTGATGTACCCATGTTTCCGCCATTTCTTGAGAATGCATGCCGGATTTCCCCAACAGTCCGGTTGTTGTTATCGGTAGTACACTCCACAAAATAAGCTACACCACCGGGGCCGTAGCCCTCGAAAGTAACTTCTTCGTAGCTCTCGCCCTCAAGTTCACCGGTGCCTTTTTTGATGGCCCGCTCAATATTTTCTTTGGGCATGTTAACCGATTTGGCATTTTCGATAGCCAGACTCAAACGTGGGTTCGCGCCGGGATCGCCGCCGCCTTCCCGCGCTGAAACGGTTAATTCGCGGATAATTTTTGTGAAAGCCTTTGAACGGGCTGCATCTTGGCGGGCCTTACGGTGCTTGATATTGGCCCATTTGGAATGTCCTGCCATACAAATTGAACGCTTTTGGTTAAGGGTGATGCTGTTTTAGGATTCAGAAACAACAATGAGGCTTTAAAGACCTTGCTAAACAGCGGAATATACAAAGAAAGCGCTGTTCTGTGAAGATTGTTCGGGTTCAGAAAGCTTGCTTGACTGAACGGTAAAATAATGCCATGAAACGACCCGAACCCGGTGTGTATGTCTCATCCCTTAAAGGAACGTAACACACTAAAAAGCGGTATAATACAGTACCGTCAAAATTGTCATTTCATTATCGCACATGAACATCGGAATCGTTTGTTATCCAACCTACGGCGGAAGCGGCGTAGTAGCAACTGAACTTGGAATAGGGTTGGCCAAGAGGGGGCATAAGGTACATTTTTTAAGCTATGCCCGCCCGCAGCGCCTCAATGAATTTGAGCATAATATTGATTTTCATGAAGTTGCTGTTAATGTTTACCCCTTATTTGAATATCCGCCCTATGACCTTGCGCTTGCCAGCCATATGGTGAATCTTATAAAGTATCAGAAACTCGATGTGCTTCATGTGCACTATGCCATTCCGCACGCTACAAGTGCGTACCTGGCCAAAAAGATTTTAGGCGAAGAAGGCAAACGGGTTGCCGTGCTCACTACCCTTCACGGAACCGATATTACGATTGTAGGGTCCGACCCCAGCTATCTGCCTGTTGTGGAGTTTTCTATTAACCAAAGCGACAGCGTTACTGCGGTTTCCGAGTACCTGAAAAAGGAAACGTACGAGAAATTTGGCATCACAAGAAACATTCATGTAATTCCCAACTTTGTTGACCTTGACCGCTTTAAGCGCATTGAGCGTTCACATTTCAAAAAGGCCATTTGCCCTGATGGTGAATTTGTGATGACGCATGTTTCCAATTTCCGGAAAGTTAAGCGCGTGACCGACGCTGTTGAAGTATTCAGCAAGGTTCTGGAAAGCGGGATTAAGGCAAAACTTCTCCTCGTGGGCGATGGCCCCGATCGTGTGAATGTTGAGGCACGCTGCCGCGAGCTTGGCGTGTGCGATCATGTGCGTATGCTGGGCAAGCAGGAAAAAATAGAAGAGATTCTTTCAATTTCGGATGTGTTTCTGATGCCCTCCGGTTCTGAAACCTTCGGTCTTGCTGCGCTTGAAGCAATGAGCTGCAGCGTACCGGTTATCAGCTCTGACGTGGGAGGGCTGCCCGGCCTGAACCTCGACGGAAAAACAGGCTATGTTCGTGCCCTTGGCGATGTTAATGGCATGGCAGAAGCCGCAATTGCAATGCTGCAGAACCCTGAGCTCCACCAGTCTCTGTCGCAGCAGGCCCGGGCACGCGCAGAACAGTTTGAGCTCAATACGATAGTAGCCGAGTACGAATCTCATTATGAGCGGGTACTTGAAAAGGTAAGACAGGGAAGCATAGCATAGCATAGCATAGCATAGCATAGCATTTAGTGTAATTTTTTCCGGCCAAATTGCCCGGCACACTATTGCATCTAATCTTGGATTACATTATTTAACGGCTCCATTCAGAGTCATCAAAAAAATGATGTGCAGCTATGCCAAGAACCAATTACAACTTTACAATCGGGATTGAAGAGGAGTATCAGATTGTCAATCCTGAAACCCGTGAATTAAGCTCAGCGATAGAGAATATTCTGAAAGACGGTCAGGATTCGCTCGGCAATCAGATCACAACAGAGCTCATGCAGTGCCAGGTAGAAATCGGCACGCGGGTGTGTAACAGCATTCAGGAAGCTAAGGAGCAGATTATCTCCGTTCGCCGTGCTGTTGATACGCTTGTTCGAAAGCACGGTCTGAGAATTATTGCTGCCGGCACCCACCCGTTTTCTGAATGGTCCAAGCAGGACATGACCCACCGTGCAAGGTATCGGGGCCTTGAGCTCGAAAACCGCGTACTCGCCCGGCAACTGCTTATTTGCGGCATGCACATGCACATTGGTATTGAAGATGATGATGAGCGGATCGATCTGATGAATCAGCTTAGCTACTTTTGCCCCCACCTGTTGTGCCTTTCTACGAGCTCTCCGTTTTGGTCGGGCTACGACACCGGTCTTAAATCCTACCGCAGCGTAATATTTGAGTGCCTTCCCCGAACCGGAATTGCACCCGTGTTCCGTTCCTGGAACGACTATCAGGAATACCTGCAGGTGATGATGGACACAAACTGTATAGACGAGCCTACCAAAATTCGCTGGGATCTCAGGCCCTCACCCAAATACCCCACGCTTGAGTTTCGTATTGCTGATGTATGTACGCGTGTTGATGAAGCCATTGCCCTCTGCGCCATTAAAGTTGCTCTTGTGGCCAAATTAATGAAGCTGCGCCGCAACAATCAGTCCTGGCGTATTTACCGCAAAGAGCTTATTCAGGAAAACAAGTTCCGCGCGCTGCGCTACGGCTTTGACGGTAAACTCCTGGATCTTGGCCGCCACAGAGAAGTTGATGCACGTAAACTTATTTTTGAACTCCTCACGTTTATTGATGATGTAGTTGATGACCTCGACGTGCGTGAAGAAATCGGTTATGTTCATAACATTCTTGCTGAGGGAACATCTGCTGACAGGCAGCTTAAAGTTTATAAAGAAACCGGTGATCTTAAAGCAGTTGTGGATATGCTAATTGAAGAAACCATGATGGGTGTGTATGAACATTAAGCTCAGCCCGACATATTAGTATTAAGGAATAGTAGCAGTATATGAAACTTTGCACATTTGAGTAAATCCGGGCGCAGCTGCTTGTATCTGTTTTTAATCTCTTGCAGGAGTGATAATTTAAGTTTGTATATTATGAACACCTTAATTGCATGCATCGCTATATTCCTGAATAGCACCACTTATTAAACCATACAAACGAGATGGCAAGTTCTACCTTTAAAGAACTGAGGCGAAAATACAATACACAGATTGTATTTGTGCTGGCATTGGCAGTATTAATGTTCCTGGTTGTACTCTCGGCCTTGTTATTTCACATCAAAGGGATACCGGTATATCCGATACTTTTTCTTGGGTTCGGAGTACTGCTGGCAAGCGCTTATTACACAGCCCGACGGGCGAATCATGTAGTAGTAAGTGTGGCAAGCACTGCTATTCTCGGAGCGCTTTTTGTTGGCATAGGTTTTCAGCTATTTATAAAGCTACATGTTTACACGTTTTGGTTTCAGACGATTCAGGCATTGAATTATATGCTTATTTCCTTGGCAGTGGCAGCAGTTGGGGCAATTATTGGTGTATTCGGTGCTCAGATCGCATTCCGGAGAAATTACAGAGCTATTGAGGAAAAACGCCGTGAGCGCTACAAAAACCGTTACGGTGAAAACATGCCTCACCCCGATTTTATAAAGTCAAAAACAACGTAGGCAGTACCCGGTAGCTGTTTTCTGTGAGAGCCTGAACGGATTTAGCATCTGTTCAGGCTTTTTCACTTTGTGAACATAGTAAACGATGAAGGTTTTGCTGGGGTTAATGCTGATCCGTTTAAAGTACGGCCCTCTGATCAGTCGCGCTGTTTTTCCGATCACCCAATAACCATCTTATGAAATTCATTCTTATGAAATTCATTTTACTGAGCTTCACGCTGTTTTTGATGATTGCCGCCTGCAGCAGTGAGCACACACATGATTCTGATACCTACACCGATGCCATGGCGCATGAGCACCATAATGATATCCCCGTACCATCGGTAGCCGCTTCGTATGAGCCGAATCAGCCGGTAACTTCCCGGATGGTCGCTTATGGTGAAGCCGGCGAACTGTTGCTGCGCGGCTTTCTGGCTGAGCCGGAAGATGCCGAAGCCGGTGCCGCTATCCCTTCCGCAATTTTAATTCACGAATGGTGGGGGCTGAATGAAAATATCCAAACCATGGCCCGCCGCCTTGCCGGGGAAGGCTACCGGGTGCTCGCAGTTGATTTCTATTTTGGTGAAGTAGCTGAGAATCCGCAGGAAGCGCAGGGGCTGATGCGCAGCGCCATGGCCAACTTTGATGCCGGTATCTCGAACCTTTCTCAGGCAGCAGGCTTTCTTGCCGACGCCGGCAGCTCTTCTGTTGGGGTGATGGGATGGTGCTTCGGCGGCGCATGGACCCTTAATGCCGCCATTGCCATTTCCGATCAGCTCGATGCGGGCGTGATTTACTACGGCCGTGTGAACACCAACCCGGAGGAGCTTGCCCGCATTGATATCCCGCTGCTCGGTATTTTCGGGGAAGCAGACGGCGGCATTCCCGTTGAGGGCGTCCGTGAGTTCGAAGCCCTTCTCGGGGAGCTTGGCAAGCAGGCCGAAATCCACATTTACGCGGATGCCGACCATGCCTTTGCCAATCCTTCCGGCACGCGCTACCTGCCGGAAGCCGCCGCCGATGCCTGGGAGAAAACCCTCGAATTTCTGGCCCGCAACCTCAATTAAGACTCCTGCTATCAGATAAATTCGTACCAGTTTTCGCTGTGAACGACTTCAAAAGCCGCTTCCGGGTATGCATTCGCAAAACCCAGGGGTGGCTTTACTTTTTTTGACGGCAGCCGCCATTTCATCTCAAAAGCACGGAGCCCGTTCTCATCCTGCTCAATCAGGTCCACTTCCTGCCGGTCGTAGGTTCGCCAGAAAAACAGCTCCGTATCGCGCAGGTTCGTGCGGTGCATTTTGAGCCGCTCGCTCACGATGAAGTTTTCCCACAGTGCCCCGGCATCCTGCCGCAGTTCCATCGGTTTGAAATCACCGATAATGGCATTCCGGATGCCGGTGTCGCAAAAGTACCACTTCTTGCTTTTGGCCACCTCTTTGCGCAGGTTTTTATGATACCCGCCCAGCGGAAAAATGACGTACGCATCCCAAAGCAGCTCCATGTAGCGCTCAACCGTATTTTTGCTCATGCCGAGCGTATTGCCCAGCTCCTGAAACGACACCTCCTGACCAACCTGCCAGGCCAGCAGCTGTAGTAGTTTCCTCAGCTTATCGGTTTCCCGCAGCTCGTTGAGCATCAGCACGTCTTTGAGCAGGTAGGAGCGCAGTATTTCCTTGAGATAAATTTTGCGGTCCTGCGGGTGCTCCATGAAAACAACCTCCGGGTAGCTGCCGAACAGAATACGGTCCGTGAGCTGTTTGCGCAGTTCAATACCGGACCATGCAGCGCGCAGCTCGGCCATCGAAAACGGGTAGAGTTCGAGGTCGGTTTTTCGGCCTGTAAGCGGTTCGCCGGTGGTTTGGCTTAGCGTGAGGGAGGATGAACCCGTGAGCAAAATCCGTACGCCTTTTACCTCATCGGCAATTAGTTTCACCATAAGCCCGATATCGGGAATAACCTGCGCTTCATCGATAATGAGCAGATCTGTTTTCCCGAACAGGTTCCGGTAATTGCGCACAGACTGATCGGCCAGCAGGCTGCGGGTGTCCATATCTTCAGCATTGAGGAAGTCCGAGCGTCCGTCGAATTCCTGCTGAATCTGCCTTGCGAGCTCTGTTTTTCCGGTTCTGCGGGCGCCTTTCAGCAAAACGACCCGCTGCGGCCGAAGCCAGCGCAGCACTGCCGCCTTAACCGTTCTGTCGATAAATGGAGGATTCATGCTTATGAAATGACTGAATTAACGTAAATTGCGTCAGTTAACTGACGCAATTTACGTTAATTCAGTCAGTAAGTCCACTATTTGTTGCTTTTTTTGCTTCACTGCACAGAAACGCTGCGCTATGCCAGCTTGGGTGAAATGCGGGCTGAACCAGTCTTCATCCGATTGCCTCCGGTGTGTTGTGAACGGCAATAGGTGTGATAGAAGCAGGAGAGGAAACTAACAGGTGGACCAAAACCAAAAAGCACGGGACATGCCGCAGGTTTGGGGGTGTTCACAAGCACGAAAGACCGTGATGCCCACGGAGTCCCCCACCAAAAAAACAGTCAGGAATTAGCCAATGCAAATCCCTTTGTTAAGGAAATTAGCTGCCTGAATTGAAGAATAGTGTCCGTGAATTGACTGTATTTACGTTAATTGAGTCTGTTTAGTGACGCAATTTACGTTAATTTGGTCAGTTTGTTTTGAATCTCAACTGCTGCCTGATTAATACATTGCAGGCAGGCAGGTAAACAGATCATAAAACGGATCAGCGACTATGCAACAAAAAAGCCCGGAACTCTTCAGAGAACCGGGCCTGGGTTAAACAAATGGTTAAGCGAGGATCAAAAACACATGCTAATACGCGTTGAGAACCGCTGTACCCGGCTGAGTGGTTTCTGGCATAGATGCACTGTCGCCCAGGCGGAACACAACGGGCTGTGTCATTTGCACCTTAACGGGCCTTCCGCGCTGAATGCCCGGGGTGAACTGCATTTGAGATATGGCCTCGAGCGCAGCTTCATCAAGCCCGCCGGCACCCGCGCTGCGCACTACCGTGGGGTTGATAACATTTCCTTCCTCATCAACAATAAACTGCAGAATTACCCGGCCTTCGATGCCGGCGCGCCTTGCCATGTCGGGGTAACGGAGGGCGTTGAAAAGGGCGAGCTGCCCGCCGATCATCTGCGGCATTTCTTCTACGACTACAAAGACGTCGCTGCTTTCGCTTTCACCGAGAACAGGCGGCGGAGGCGGGGAGAGGCTCTCAATAACGGCGATGGCACGGCTTGCCTGTCCGTTGTCGATCAGCATGAGTACGTTGCCTAACTCCTGGGCAGTGTCGCGCATGAACTGCACGGTTTGCGGATTTGTGCTTGCCGTGGCTTCTTCAATACCGCGGAGCAGGTTTTGGCGATCTTCTGCAATGCGCTCACGGAACTCCCGGAGGGTTATGGTTTGGCCATGAAGTTCAATGCTGTCGTCTAAGTTCACGACTGTACCCGAAGGATCAGCGTTTTGCGTGAGGTCGGAACAGGCCATTACGCCTGCAATCATGAGCATCAGCGCGGCTGATGCGAGTAAGCTTTTTTTCATAGTAATCATAGTAGGTTGGGTGGTGTTGGCTTGGATGGTGTTCAGGTTGCGGATGCGGCGCAGAAGCTTGTGCTCTTCTGCCATCGCAGCCCTGAATTGTGGTTTTTCGCGCTCAAGCAGCGCAAAGCGGTACAGCAATTCTGCATAGGTGGCCTCACTTTCGCCGTTTATGCGCAGCACTTCGCGGTCGCAGGAGACTTCCCGGTAATAGGCCGCCTGCCGGTAGAGCAGGTGCACGAGCGGGTGCATCCAGAAAAGGTGGCGGATAAACAGCTCCCCGAGGTGTGCGGCATAGTCGTTTCGGGCGATGTGAATCATCTCGTGCGTGAGAATGAGCCGCAGCTGCCCGGCATCCCCGTTTTGGAGGCTTTGAACCGGCAGTACAATTACCGGCCTGAAAATGCCTGTTGTGAACGGGATGGCGGCTTCGTCAGACCGGAAGAGCCGCACCCGGCGGCTGATGTTCAGCGTTTTGCGCAGCGTTTCGGCCTGCTGAATGAGCTGTGGTGAAGTGACCGGCTCGGCTTTGCCGAGGCTGTGCTTGAGCCGGGCGTAAATGTAGAGCAGGCGAATGAGCCCGGCCGTTACGGTTGCTGCCAGCAGGACTGCAAAGAGCAGCGTAAGCGAAAACGGACCGGCAGCGGACTGAGACTCCGTTGCCTGGGAAGCTGCGGCAGTGTCGGCCGAACCGGCAGAACTAATGCTGATTTCAGGCAGTACAGCCGTAAAAAGCCAATTATTGATAGCGGGGACAGGCTGAAAAACGGCGGGTATGGTCAGGAAGGGCGCCAGCAGGAGCCCGGCGGGAAGGGCAATGAGGATTGCTGTGCTCAGGTGATAGTTCAGCAGCGGACTGCCGTTTTGGTTGAAACGGAGCACGAGCAGCATCAGCAGGGCGAAGACCGTCCAGATCAGCAGGGCCGGGGTGAGGGAGAAGAGCAGGGTTTCCATAGCTTAGCTGCCCCCGCG
>NZ_JAIUMX010000072.1:0-18837 GCF_022565315.1 Cyclonatronum sp.
AATTCCTCAAACCCATCCCCAAACTCATTATGCAGTTTTGCTTTTAACCGGGTGTTGAGCTCCGCTCCTTCTTCCAAAACGCCCTCTTCCGGGAAGCACATTGCCCGAAGCATAAGGGTGAGTGACAGCGCCCCTGCACTCGCACCGCTAAAGGCGTCAATTACAATACGATCGTAAGAATCTTCCTCATTTATCCAATTAACCAAGTTATTAATAAACAATAACTTGAGCGATTGCGTGAGTGCGCCTCCGCTGAAAGTTCCGAGAGACACTCCGCCTCCCATCGCCATTGCAAGTCTTAGTTCGCGTGCCATATATGTTTGGTTTTATTTGTTTTGGATACTGTAACGCATCCAAAGTAACAAAAGCACAAATAAAAGCCGCGTTGTGCTGCCCGACTATCCGAAAAAACGCATATTAATGCAGTGTCATTGAAATGTCAGGCCGGCCTTTTCAGGCAATTTCCTTTTTGTGGCCCGTTCTCAGAACAGCTTCATGCCAGAGCAGTCCGGCGGCAATAAATCCGGTACCAAGTAAGATGATTTCAGGCTGAATCCAGAACGCAAGGCCTACACAGCTCACAAAGCCAAGGGCTGGAATAATGCGCGGGTATAGCCGGAGCTCTGCCGGCAGCAGAAACGCGCTCAGGTTGGTGATGCTGTAATAAATGAGCACGGTAAACGCGCTGAACGACCACGTAAAGCGGATATCGCCGCTGAGCACCAGCAGGGCGATAATCAGGCCGGTTAGCCAGACCGCTGTGACGGGACTTTTAGACGCCGGGTTAATCACGGCTACTTTTTGCGGCAGGTCTCCCCTTCTCGCCATGCTGAGCATCACCCGCGAGAGTCCGAGGATCAGGTTCAGGAGTACGCCGGCCATGGCCGTGATCGCCGCGAGGGAAACAATGAGGCCAACCAGAGGCAGCTCCATAAGCTGTGCAACAACCATGAGCGGGGCGGCTTCGCCGTTGAGGGTCGCGCCAAAGGCTTCGGCACCCATGGCCTGAAGCGCGGTGAGGGCGACAATGCCGTAAAGCACCACAATCACGATCATCGCAGTAATGATGGCTTTCGGGATGGTTTTCCGGGGTTCGGCAACTTCCTCGCCGAGAGTTGCGATGCGGCCGTAGCCGGTGTAGGCCACGAACATCAGGGCGGAGGCAAACAGCAGGGAATCGACCTCCAGCCCGGTAAAAGCCAGCGCTACAGGCTCCGTCGGGATGCCGTTCACCCAAAGTCCGGCTCCCGCAAGCACGGCAAGCCCGAAAAGCGTAAAACCGACAATCACTTTATTGGCCGTATTGCTTCGGCTGATGCCGCCGGAAACGAGCACCGTAAGCAACAGCAAAATGCCCAGCGAAATGCCGGTAAACAAAAACGGACCGGCCTCAATGCCGAAGGTATAGAGCAGGTAGCCGGAACTGCCCAGCGCTGCCGTAGCCGCTGAGGCCGATTTGGCTGTGAGAAACATCCATCCCGCCGTAAATCCGATACGCGAGCCCAGCACCCTGTTGCCGTACTCGTAGGTGCCCCCGCTCACCGGATAGGCCGCCGCCAGCTGCGCACTGCTGAGTCCGTTGAGGGCCGCCACAACGGCTGCGATAAACACAGCGATAATAACGGCATTTCCCGCAACCTGTGTTGCCAGCGCAATACTCACAAAAAGGCCAGTGCCTACTATGGAACCGAGCCCCATCAGCACTGCGCCGGGGGTTCTCACGGACCTGCTTAGTTCAGACATGCTGTAATTTTTTTAGGGGGATGACGGCTTTCCGGGTTTTTCGTAACTCCCGAACCGGATCAAATCGGCCGACCAGTACCCGCCTCCTTTGATGAACAGAAAAATGCTGCCGGCAAGCATGGCCAGATCGTTACGGGATTCGTGCAGCATGCTGAGCAGACCGTAATGTTCCAGCTCACGTAAACTGAAGCCCCAGAAACCGGTACCCAGCAAAATCGGGAGTTTGGTGGTGAACAAAGCCGTAAGCATGATGAAAATGAGGGGCACAGCAGCGAATCTCGTCAGAAATCCGGCAAGAATGAGTAAGCCGCAAAAGACTTCGAGTCCGCCCACGAAATAGCCGTTAAACTCCGGGAAGGGAATCCCGATACGCTCGAAGCGTCCTGCGCCCCTAAGCTCAGCCCAGATAAATTTCTGAATACCCTCACTCAGGAAAACAATCGCGACCACAAGCCGGATCAGGATGGTCGTTTTTTCCCGGTCTGTTTTGAATAAATCCATGCTTTGAGATTAAGGGTCAGATATTAAGGCAGTATTACCAAGCTTGCTGAATGCAAGCCGGGTGAGTCGGGAACTGTAATGGCCGCTTTCGGAAAAGCTGTTACCGCTGCTACTGAAACTCATTTCTTCCCGACTAATTTACTTGTTAGGGCAGGATAATGCTTTTCAGAAAATCATCATTAATAAACTCTCCGCCTTTTTTAATCCTCATTTCCGAATTCTCCGCGGTCGTATCTCGCGAAGTAATCCTTCGCAGCGGCCACAACTTTCGGGGCCAGCAAAATGGTAGAAAGCATGGTCGGGATGGCCATCATCGCAAAAGCACTGTCGAGAATGTTAATCACAGCGCCAATGGAAAGCACCGAACCAGCTACGATGCTGAACGCATAGAAATAGTTGAAATAGGTTTTTTTATCGGCACCGGCCAGAAATCCGAGGCATTTGGAGCCGTAGTAGGAATAGGTGAACATGGTGGTGAGGGCAAAAACCGTAACGCAGATAATCAGCACCGGTACGCCCAGCACCGGAATGCCGGTAGAAAACGCCATAGCGGTGAGGGTAACGCCGTCGAGCTCGGTATTCACCCAAACGCCGGTCACCAGGATGGCGAGTGCGGTCATGGTGCATACAAGCAGGGTATCGATAGCGGGCTCGAGCATGGCTACAAGACCTTCGCGTACCGGCTCATTGGTTTTGGCCGCGCCGTGCGCCATTGATTCGGTACCGATACCGGCTTCATTCGAAAATGCAGCGCGGCGTACGCCGATGATAATTACCGCGCCAACAGCCCCGCCCAGCAGGGATTCCGAGTTCACATAGTCGCCGCGGAAGGCATCGCTCACAATCAGGCCGAGGTAGTAGGGCACCACTTCGATATTGGTGATGAGGATGTAGGTAACCCCCACCACATACAGCACAACCATGAAAGGAACCAGCGTTGCCGCAACATTGCCGATGCGCTTAATGCCGCCAAAAATAACCAGACCCACAATGGCCATGAGGATGAGGCCGGTGATGAGATCCGAAGTAAAATGCGCCTCCGGACTAATCACGGCCATCGGAACCAGCACGCTGTCCCGGATGATCTGCGTGAGCTGATTGGCTTGAAACATAGGCAGACAGCCAAGGAGTCCGCAAAAACTGAAGAAATAGGCCAGCGGCATCCATTTTTTGCCAAGGCCCTCGCGTATCACGTACATGGGTCCGCCCTGCAGTTTGCCTTCACTGTCGCGGCCGCGGTACATGATGGAAAGCGTACAGGTGAAAAACTTGGTTGCCATACCCACAACTGCGCTCACCCACATCCAGAAAATCGCGCCGGGTCCGCCCATGGTGATGGCAACCGCAACCCCGCCGATGTTCCCCATCCCGACGGTTGCTGCAAGCGCCGCGCTCAGCGCCTGAAAATGATTGATATCTCCTTCCGCCTTGGGATCATCGTACTTACCGGTGAGTACCCCGACCGCGTGACCAAAATAGAGGTATGGCTTAAAGCGGGACATAATCACGAAGAAAATGCCGCCGCCAACGAGCAGCGCTACAAGGGGCGGCCCCCAGGCATAGGATGCAAAAATGCCGGTGAGTTCTTCAAGGCGTTCAAACATAGGAATAGTATCAGAGCAGTAGTTAGCAGGATGGGCTTTAGCCCGCATTTAAAGTTGTTGATTATACTAAAAAGAGCCTTCCCATAAAAACGCTGTATTTAGCGGAAAAGCAGTGCAAGATGAAAACCATCATCTGTTACATTAAAAAACACCGGCTCAATCCTAAAAATGAAGGCTGCCATAAAGCAATCAGGTGCAATTAGTGCTACATTTTGGGAAGTCTGAGATTTCATCCCAAAAAAATTCAGCGGTTAGTTTAACTGACTGAAACACTTTCAAAATCCCGGATATATTTATGGAATCTGAACCACGCCAACGTTTTTCCGCCGAAATGCTTCACGGCCTGCCTGCTCCCGTACAGCGGTACCTGAAGCTCGCCATCCCAGAAGGAAGTCCGTTTGTGCGGCGCACTGAAATGACGCACGGCGGCTTTTTTAAGCCAAAACCGGACTCCGGCTGGGTTCCGATAAAGGGCAGGCAGTATTTCATCAGCGATCATCAGTCCCCTGAGTTTGAGTGGACGGGCCGTACCAGCCTTTTTAAAGCTGTTGATTTTTATAAAGATAACAGAGGCGGTCTGAAGGTGTACCTGCTCGGCTTTATCCGGATTGTAAACGGGAAGGGAGAAGCTTTTGATCAGGGGGAGCTGCTGCGCTGGCTGGGGGAAGCGGTGATGTTTCCGACGGCCCTGCTTCCTTCAGAAAAGCTGCGCTGGGAAGAAAAGGACGATCTCAGTGCCCGGATTCTGTTCACACACAAGGGACATGATTTGTATTATGACGTAAGCTTTTTGCCGAATGGTGAAATCAAAGAAGTCGAAACCCTGCGCCATCAGGGTGATGCGGGCTTGAAGCCGTGGGTCGGTGAATTTCACAAATGGGAGCACTTCAGCGGATTCCGGATTCCGGTGCGCATCAGGGCGGCCTGGGTCGAAAACGGCGAACGGTTTCACTACGCTGATTTTACACTCGAAAGCGTGAAGCACCTCTGAATTACTCCGGCATCAGCGACTCCCAGCCGTCGAACTCAACTTCGTATTCAAAAGCAAGCACCTCATACAGATCCAGCCGCTCAACCAGAACTTCGTTATCAAAAATGAGCATTTCCTCAGAAAGCACCAGCCATCGGTCAGAATCCTCCACGGGCTTACAGCTCACAATCTTATGACCAAGTTTCTGCAGGGCATTGCTGAGGCGGTAGGCTTTGGCTTCTTCATCACAATAAAAGAAAAACCGCACCGGCCACGGGGTTTGGGTGAGGCGCTTCACTTCACCCCGGAAAAAAGCTTTCACAAGGCCCACAGATTTTTTCTGACTTGAGTTCATGGCTTTTAGCTTTTCAAAATACTTTAGATAATTGTTTGTTTTAAGACAGTTGAAGAGGCACGGGTAAACTTAGTACCCGCAAAACGCCTTTTCAAACAAATTATCTGTTATTTTGCAGGTTTCTGCTTAACTGAAACTATATTGCATTTACGTTTCAGGCAAAGTTCCTCATTAATCATCAGTTTATCCAAAAAAATCTATGAAAAAAAATGTACTGCTTCTGCTCCTGATCGGGCTGCTCAGCGCCGGCTCCGCTCAGGCGCAGTTCAGCCAATACGGCTTTCATCAGCGGAATGACTTCCTGCTGACAAGTCCAGGCGCCATGAAGTTTGGCCTGTACGGCTTCGACAACCCCGCCCTGCTCGCCTATGTAAACGGATTTGACGCCCTGTTTCAGTTCACCGATCATAATGGTTTCGGAGATGACAACCGCTCCGGATTTTTTGTCGCAACGCCCGGTCTCGGCTTTTCTGTGGTAGGCGATATGCTGGGCCCCGAGACTTTCCGGAATTACAGCTTCGGGCTCGGCTTTGGCGACGACCGCGGGGCTTTCGGGCTTTCCTACAACTGGCACGGCGGCAGCAGCACCTTTTTCGAACTGAAACGCTTCGTAACCCTCGGCACAGTCAGCCGGTTTAACCGCTATGTTTCCTTGGGCTCCATGGCCTCTTTTTCGGTAGATGACGACGATTACGAATTCGTTTTCGATCTGGGTCTGCGTCCCTTTGGTTCGCCGCGGCTTGCGCTGTTTGCCGATTACGCCATCCCGAACGTTGCGATCGACAAAGGCAACTGGAGCGCCGGCGCAGCGGTTGAAGCCCTGCCGGGAGTGCGCCTCACCGGGCGTTACCTGCACGATATCGGATTCACAGCCGGGGTTCAGCTCAGCTTTGGCCGCACAGGGGTAAGCTCACAAACGCACCTCAATACCGACGGCAACCATCAGTTCAACAGCTACGGCATCCGTTTTGGCGCCATGGACCGAAATATTTTCGACGGCACAACCCGCAGCAACAGCGCCTACCTGCAGCTGAGCCTTGCCGGCCCTATGGTGTATCAGAACAACCGCTTCTTTGACAACCGCAACACCCTCGCCGGTACCCTCGAAACCATCCAAAATGCGAAAAATGATCCGCGGGTTGCGGGCATCTCCATCAATACCATCGGGATGGCCATTTCACCGGCCATGATTTGGGAGATCCGCACCGCGCTGGAGGATTTCAGGTCAGCCGGTAAAAAAGTCGTGGTTTATCTTGAGCGGGGCGGCATGAGCCATCTGCACCTGGCTTCCGTTGCGGATTATGTGGTGATGGATCCCATGGGCGGCCTCATGATTACCGGCTATGCAAGCAGCAGCACCTACCTCAAAGACCTGCTCGACCATTACGGCATTGGTGTGGATGAATTCCGGGAGATGACGCACAAATCCGCTTTTGAAACCTTCGCCCGCAGTGAAGGCTCCGAAGAAGACCGCGAGCAGCGGATGGATATCATCAACGGATTTTATGAGGTCACCCGGGCTGACGTAACCCGCGGCCGCAGCATCAGCAACAACGATTTTGATGCACTGATTGACGGCGCCCTCGGCCTGCTGCCGCGCGACCTGCTCGAAGCCGGTATCGTGGATACCCTGGCCCGGAATACCGAACTGAACGACATCATCCGCAAACTCGAAGACGGGCGCATGCAGCGCATCGGGTCTTCTCAGCTGCTCGCCAACACCCTGCCGCGTGACGACTTCTGGGGGCCGCGCCCGCAGATTGCCGTCATTTACGCCATAGGCGGTACACAAACCGAAGGCGGCATTCAGGCCCGGCGGCTGGCACGCGACATCCGGGCGGCTCGCGAAAACAGCAACATCCGCGCGATCGTGCTCCGGGCAGATTCCCCCGGTGGTGACGCCCTCGCCTCCGACCTCGTAGCGCAGGAGCTGCTCAAAACTCAGGAGAAAAAGCCGGTCGTTGTTTCGATGGGTAATGTTGCTGCATCCGGCGGATACTGGATTTCGATGTACTCCGATGCCATTGTTGTGGCACCCAATACCATCACCGGTTCCATCGGGGTCATCTCCGGCTGGATTTATGATGCGGGCCTAACCGAGCGCCTGCGCCTGAACTACCGCACGGTTTCGCGCGGGGAATCGGCCGACCTGATGGCAGGCCCGGAACTGCCGCTCATCGGTCTCGGATTGCCGGGCCGCAACATCACCGAACAGGAGCGCGAACGCCTGATCAGAAGCATGCTGAGCCTGTATGATGACTTCATCGAAAAAGTGGCAGACGGTCGTGACATGACCTTCGACGAGGTGAAAGCCGTAGCCGAGGGCCGGGTATGGACCGGCGAACAGGCCGTCGCCAACGGTCTTGCAGACGAAATCGGAGGCCTGCAGTTTGCTATTGATCTTGCCAGAGAAAAGGCAGGACTCTCCCCTAATGACCCCTTCGAACTGTTTGAGCGGCCGGTTCCGCAGGCCTTCGATTTGTTCTCAGCGCTGCCCATCCCCTCTCCGATTCGCGCCGCGTTTATCCGTGAGGAAACAGTGCTCAGCGATCCGCTGATCGAGTACCTCAAAATGCGTATCGAACAAAACGGTCAGCCTTCAGTAAGCCTGCCGATGGAGTACTATCAGCTCATCTATGAGCTCACGCAGGCGAAGTAGCACGTTAGTTGTTGGGTAAAAATCCCGGGGCCGGATTTCAGATCAGCTGGAATCCGGCTTCTTTTTTATCGGGCGCTGGCATCAAGGAACAGCTTCAGCCAGGAGCGGCGCTCTGCCGGCGGGCGCGTATATTTTTCGAGCCAGTTCATGTCGAGCATGTATTTCAGGATGATGGCCCACCGCCCGGAGGCCGCCATTTTACCGGCAATGAAAAATCCGCCGGAATGCCCGTCTGAAAGAATGAGCGGCGTAAGCGGGTATGATTTGTAGGAAGGAAGCTTTTTACCATGAAGAAGCCCCTCCATCACCCCGCGAAAAGTAACGCCCTGTTTCACCGCATGAACCCCGATCGGGGGATAGCCGTCAGCACCGGGACAGGCCGCATCACCCGCGGCGAAAATTTTCGGATGACCCACACACTGCAGGGAATCCGTAACCCGGATGCGGCCGGCGGCATCAGCGGGAAGTATGTGCCGGATACTTTTCGTGGCGGGGATGTTGCCAGCAGCGTGAATTACGGCGTCAAATTGTGTCATCATATCCGGAAGCTCTTCCTCCGAAAAAGGTTCACTAAGCCTGATTTCGACGCCTCTGCGGGTTAAGGTTTCCGTCACCATACGCGAAAGTTTTTTGGGAAAGGATGACAGAATTTGGTCACCTGCTTCCAACAGCGTGAGCTGTATCTGAAACGGTGAATCGGGAGCGGTGAGGTTGAGGGCAATTTCGCAGCCCGCTGCACCGCCTCCCAAAACGGCAATTTTGCGGGCTTTCCCGTTTTCAAGCAGCGGTTTCAGCTTAATAAGCTCTGTCATGGGTTTTACCGGAAACAGGCGCGGGTGCACAAAAGAAAGCGGACGGCTCACAACCCCGGTATTGATAAAGAGGAAATCCCAGGCAAATTCCTGACCATCTGAAAGGACGACCGTCTGTTTCGTTTCGTCAATTTCAGTGACCGTGCCTTCTGTAAATGTAGTGCCATAATTTTGACACAGCACTTTGAGATCAATCCGGGCATCATCCATCCCGTAAAATCCGCCTAAAAACTGCGGTACAGCGCCCGAGTAGTACAGGTACCGGTGCGTACTCAGCAGCACGACCTCAAGCCCCGCTTCCTTCCAAAGGCTGCCCATCTTAAGCGCCGGAAGCGAAGCATGGCCGCCGCCGCATATCAAAAGTGTTTTGGATTTCATCGGGCGCTTACAAAAAGGAATTCGTGAATAGTAATGAAGCAGGTTTTTGTGCTTTGCTGCTTTACCTTACCTTTCAACTTAACCAACAAAGATCAGAATTCAATCAAAAGCATTATGGCGAGTATTTTCACACGCATCATCAACGGAGAATTACCCTGCTACAAAATTGCAGAGGATGCACATCACTTTGCTTTTCTGGACATCAACCCCATGTCGAAAGGTCACACGCTGGTTGTTCCGAAAGAAGAAATTGATTACCTCTTTGATCTTGAAGACGAGCGCCTGAAAAGCCTGATGTGCTTTGCCAAAGAGATCGCGCACGGCATCGACCGCTCGCTCGGCACAGTACGCACGGGCGTAATTGTGGAAGGCCTTGAAGTGCCGCACGCACATGTGCACCTGATTCCCATTTATGCCGGTAAAAAATCCTTCAATTTCAGCAACCGGCCAAAATTCAGCAAAGAAGAAATGGAAGCCATTGCTGCATCAATCCGGGGCGGACTTTTATGAACATCACGGTGATAAACGGTCCGAATCTGAACATGCTTGGCAGCCGGGAAGCCGCGCATTACGGCACCGGTACACTCGCGGATCTCGAACAGCAGCTGCAGCGCCGGAATCCGGAAATCAGCTTCACCTTTTATCAGAGCAATCACGAGGGCGAGCTGATCAGCTATATTCACCGGATCGTAAAAAGTGAGCTGCGCTGTGATGTGCTGCTGGCCAACTTTGGCGGCTTCACACATACCTCCGTTGCCATACGCGATGCCCTTTCCATGCTGAAGGTGCCTTATATCGAAGTGCATCTCTCCAATATCCATGCGCGGGAAGCATTCCGGCACACGAGCCTTACGGGTGGTTCAGCCAAAGGCATCATTGCCGGATTCGGATTCATGAGTTACGAGCTTGCCGTTGATGCAGCCCTGAAGCTTGCCGAAAACTAACTTAGCCGGAGCCTCATTTTGGCGGTAAACCGCATCAAAGAGCTGTTTTCTGACAGCGTTGTGTACGGATTAAGCAGCGTAGTTGCGCGGTTTATCAACTACCTGCTCGTTCCGTTTTATACGCTGTATTTTAATCCGGCCGAATATGGCGTGGTCGGGCTGGTGTATGCCGCCATCATGTTTCTGTATGTGCTGTACACTTTCGGCATGGAATCGGCCTACATCCGCTACGCCAAAGGCAGCGAGCGAAATGACAAAACCGTTTTTGTAACCCTTCAGCTGAGTCTGCTTACGGTTGCGACCCTGCTGGGGGTGTTGCTTTACTATTTAGGGAAACCCGTGCTGATGCCGCTCATGAGCCTTGATTTCGAAGGCGGCGCCCGGCTCTTCACGATGATGCTCATCATCCTGTGGCTGGATTCACTCACGATTGTGCCCTACGCCCATCTGCGCATTGTGCGGCAGTCGTGGGTGTATGCGGTAATCAAGCTGCTGAATGTAATCATTAATGTAGGGCTTAACCTTTACCTCGTAATTGTTCAGGGCTGGGGGATTGAAGCCATTTTCTTCAGCAACATTCTTGCTTCAGTGGCAGCCGTACTGCTGCTGATGATCGCCTGCCGCAGCATGTACTCCGGCACACCTGAGCTGGCCGTGCTGAAAACGGCCCTTATTTTCGGCCTGCCTTACGTGCCCAACGGAATCGGCTTTGCCATCAATGAAGTAATCGACCGCTTTTTCCTTGTCCGCATGGATGAGTCGGTGATTGAGGCCATCTACGGACACCCCTACACCGCTGATGAAATAACGGGGATTTATAATGCCTGCTATAAAATTGCGGTATTTATGCTGCTCGGCGTGCAGATGTTCCGGCTGGCCTGGCAGCCATTTTTCATGCGCTATGCCGAAGCGAAAGATTCGTCGGAGCTGTTCGGGGCGGTCTTCTTTTATTTTAACCTGGCATGCGCAGCCATTTATCTGACCGTCGGCATATTTGCACAGGAAATTGTTGCCCTCGAAGTGCCGCTGCTCGGCGGCACCCTCATCGACAGCAGATACTGGTCAGGCCTTGAAATTGTGCCCTGGCTGCTGCTTGCGTACTGGTTTCAGGGCTGGTTCATCAACTTCTCTGCGGGCATCTTCATCAAAGATCAGACCATTAAATTTCCGATGATTACGATCTATGGCGCGGTAATTACCCTTACCGGAAATATTCTGCTGGTGCCGGTTTTTGGTATGCTGGGTTCTGCGCTTGCAACCCTGCTTTGTTATGCCTTCATGAGCATACTTGCCTACTGGTATGCTCAAAAATACTACCCTGTGAAATATCCGCTTAAGAGTGTTATATTTCTAATGTTATCAACTGTTGCGCTTGTAGTTCTTGCAGGTAATCAGCCGGAGATAGGTATTAAAGAGTTGTTTTGGAAGATTTTGCTGTTTACCCTCGGATTGGCTGTACTGTTTGGTACCTCCCTGCGTTTCCGCTCAGGCAGAGCCTGAAAGCAGTATTTAAACATTATAATGCGCATCAGAAGTGACAGGCTGATTCTCAATTATTTTTCTCTATTCAAACTATTCAAGGCCTGTAAGTAACTGATATTATTAAAATTATTATTTCACCTGTTATTGGGATAAAACTTCATTATGAAAAGAAGCAATAAGGTTGGTATTTATATCGATGCAATTGATGTAACCATGAACGGCGGTTTTGGACTCCGCTACGACATCCTAAGAAAATTTGCAACCCGCGACGGATGCATGGCAACCCGCATGAATGTCTATCTCGGCCTTGACAGCAAAAGAGCTGCAGAAGACAGTAGTTATAAACAAAAAACGAACCGCTTCAGTGAAGTGCTCCGTGACTTTGAATATAAAGTCGTGCAGCGGGATCTTGAACAAAATGAAAACCTGAGTACCGACGGGATGGATAAATCCATTCTCGAAATGGAAATGGCCTGCGACATCCTTTCACAGGCCCCGCAAATGGACCGCATTATTCTGCTCACCAATCAGGAAAGCTATGTTTATGTTATAAATATTCTGCAGAATATGGGGAAGCGGGTTGAGCTGATTGGGTTTGATGATGTCCCTTCCCGTCTTAAAAAAATGGCCGATATGTTTGTATCAGGCTATACCATACCGGGTTTGCTTCCCATCAAAACACCCTATGAGTGGGGTACGGTTGGCTCTCGTGTGAGGGGCGTGTGCTACGACTTCAGCCACAGCGATGGATACGGTTTTTTGCGCTACCTCAATAAAATTGATGAATTTCTTTGGATTACCGACTCAAGATCAGCTGAATCCCCATATAAAACGGTTTTTGCGCACGTATCTCAGTTTGAATCCGACTTTGACAGCAGCTTTTTACCAAGCAGAGAGCTCATTTTCGAATTTGACCTCATCAAAAATGAAAAAGGCCTTGTGGCGCAGAACATTGTGCTGATTTCAGCACCTTAGTTAGTTAAAATACGGTTCTCAGATTCTTTTCGGCCGCTGAATACCTCTTATTTTATCAAGAAGGCGATTGAGTTCATAAATTTCATGCTCGTTAAGATTTTCAAGGATCGCATCTTCATCATCACTTCTTGCATCAATTTCAGAGAGGAGTTTCAATCCATCATCTTTGATTCTGATTTCGACCTTACGCTTGTCGTCAGGGCAAATACGCCGTTCAACCAAATTTTGATTAATAAGGCGGTTTACGATCCGGGTTACATCCGAATTTTTATCGAGCATACGCTCTTTAATATCCGTATTCGAACAAGAGTCAGGGTATGAACCTCTCAGGATTCTGAGAATGTTAAACTGTTGCATAGTGAGGCCATGTTCAGAGAATAACTGCTGAAGTCTTGATTGTACAAAACCATAAGTATATACCAGATTGACTATGCCTTTGTGATATTCATTTCTGAATGTATGCAGAAAGACCTCTTCTTCTATCTTTGTACTCATATTGATTGGATAAATAAAGCTGTTTGATTGGAAAACCCGCAAGGCATGTTTGTGACAGCATAGACTGCTCTAATCAATCACTTTTAATCAATTTAAATTCCGGATGGACATGCCGCCCGAATATTTTTTGCACCAAGATACTGATTATGAAACCGATTTCACGCCTATTTATTAGAAATTCTTAACTATATTAATCAGAGCCGATGCTCGCAATGTAATTAGTAAGTAACTGTTTATATTCAACTAAATATCTCAATACAGCCTAATATTAATTTATTTTAATATTAGGCTGTATCCCTTATATTACTTGTAGAATTACAACAATTATAGGTGCATAATAAGGTGCAAACTTAAAATGAAGGCTGCCGGAAGGCAGCCTTCGTTGTTTTCAGACAACAGACGGCTACTGTGTTGAAAATAATCCAATTCTTGACAATCCCGCTAAATTCCTTTTAATTAAAGCATTCTTTCACAAATACAATTCACTTGGGTGATTCCTTGTTGTTTTGTTATTTGGGAAAATTTCTCGTCCGGGTTTTCAAGTGAAACCAATGCAAACTGAGTAAAACCTGAAATTTTTTCGGCCCGGCTATGCTGAAGCATAAAATGCTAAATACGACCTATTAAAAGCCCACATTTAATAAATATGATTCTCACAGAAGATCAGCGGCAAATTCTTAATAAGCACCTTTCATTTATTTATCCGGATTCAGACACAAAGCAGCTCACAGAAAAGCTGCTTCGGCTTATGGAATCTTATGCAGGGCTTCAGTCATCCAATGGTTCTCTTCGGAAAAAATACTATTCCCATAAAGATCTTTTTGTGATTGCTTATGGAGATTCAATAAAAAATGACCATCAGTATCCGCTTGAAGTACTTCATGCTTTTATGAATGAGCATTTTTCAGACCTCATCAAGAACCTTCACATCCTTCCTTTTTTTCCATATTCCTCAGATGATGGTTTCTCTGTGATTGATTACAGAAAGATCCGCGACGATCTTGGTAACTGGAACCATGTAACTGCTCTTTCGAAAGATTACCGGATTATGGCTGATCTGGTAATTAATCATGTTTCAAGCCAAAGTGAATATTTTCGCGAATTTTTGTTGGGTGAAGGCCTTGGATCCGGATTTTTTCATGTTGTTAATCCCAGTGAAAATGTCAGGATGGTAACAAGGCCGCGAAGTACTCCGCTGTTTACACCTGTTGCCACTAAAATGGGCATCCATCATATATGGACTACCTTCAGTGCTGATCAGGTAGATGTAAATTTCGGAAACCCGGATGTACTTTTTGAATTTCTCGATATTCTGCTCTTTTATCTGGAAAAAGGAGTTCGTGTTATCCGGCTTGATGCTGTCGCGTTTTTATGGAAGAAAATAGGCACAAGCTGCATTCACTTGCCTGAAACCCATGAAGTCGTTAAACTGATACGAAGTATTGTAGATATTCTGGCTCCGGATACAATCCTGATTACTGAAACCAATGTGCCTCATAAAGAAAATGTAAGCTATTTTGGCGATGGTGATGAGGCCCACATGGTCTATAATTTTTCATTACCACCCCTTTTATATCATGCTATCATCACGCAAAATGCAGCTTATCTCTCTGAGTGGTCCAAAAATCTGAGCACGCCTCCGGAAGGATGTACTTATTTTAACTTTGCAGCTTCACACGATGGAATCGGGGTACGCCCTCTTGAAGGCCTTGTACCCGATGAAGAGTTTAATAAAATTATAAATGCGGCTATTAAGCGTGGTGGCTATGTTTCCTATAAAGAAAATGGTGACGGTACAAAATCACCCTATGAGCTTAATATCACCTATTTTGATGCTTTTAAGGATATAAAAACTAATGATATTTCTGTTCAGGTGAGAAAGTTTATGTGTTCTCAAATGCTGATGCTAAGTTTCAGAGGGGTGCCTGCGATTTATATTCACAGTTTATTCGGAACACAAAACGACTATGAAAATGTAGCTAAAACGGGTATGGCACGGTCGATTAACCGTCGGAAGTGGCAGCTGAATGATCTCAATGAACGCCTCCAGGACCCCGAAAATCATCATGTATCTGTGTTTAACTCATGGAAAAAGCTGCTCAGAATCAGGATTCAGGAAGCCGCTTTTGACCCTCAGGGAGGAAAAAAGGTACTTGATTCACCACCAGAGCTGTTTGTTATGTGGAGGAACGCACCCCAAAACAGTGAACAGATAATCGTGCTCGGAAATGTAACCGAAAAAGAAATAAGCTGGAATGTACCCGATGATTACGATATCACCAATGGCATTGACCTTATTTCAGGTGAAGCTGTAAGATCAACAAAAGTTCAGCTTGAGCCCTGGCAGGTTAGGTGGATAAAATTTTAACGCCACCAATTTATTAAGTATGATGCGGTTAAACTTCCTGCTTCTATTAATGTAACCGCATCATATCTGATATTTTTAATTTGATGCTTTCACTTTGTCCAGCAGTTCCTGGGGCACATCAAGTTTCATGCGAAGTACCTGTGCGGCATGTGTTTTTCCTTGTGCATCCAACTTAAGTGAAACCGTACCTCCTCCGCCAAGGCTTTCATACAGTATAAAATTGAGCGCTCCGATATTCGGCATTTCAAAGCGTTCAACTTTTCCTTTGCATACATGCTTCATATGCTCTTTAATTTTTTCAGGGGTGAGTTGCTCTTTCAAAAAAGGATAAACATCTTCGTGCCGGGCGATGATGCCAACATTACTTCCGTTTCCTTTATCTCCGCTTCTTCCGTGTGCAATTTCCAATAGATGTACTTCAGGCATAATTCAAATTTTTAGGTCAGTCGAATAAAAAAAGATTCTTGGTCAAAAGCCTTTATTCAGATGCTGTTACCATTCCGATTACAGCAGCATGCTCGCCGGCTTTCCGTAACTCTGAAAGTACGGAATCAGCTGCATTATGTGAAACAGCAGCAACAAGGCCGATTCCGAGATTAAAAGCTTCCCGCATTGCTGATTCATCTACATTACCGACTTTTTGGATCAGGTTAAAAATGGCCGGACGCTCCCAGCTGTTCCAGTTTATTTTTGCCTGCAGTCCTTTTGGAATAATTCGTTTTGTATTTCCAATGATACCGCCGCCTGTTATGTGAGAAAAACCATTTACACCTTCCATAACTTTAAGCATTCTGATTACAGGAAGATAGGATTTGTGAATCCGAAGCAGCTCATCGCCCAGGCAGTGCGAAAATCCTTCAGGTGTATCTTCAACTTTATAAGTGCTGAGCAATGCTTTTCTTGCAAGTGAGTAACCGTTGGTGTGAAGTCCGTTGCTATTAAGGCCTATGAGCACATCCCCTTTTTTAATTTTACTGCCGGTGATAATGGCTTCTTCATCTACAATACCGACAATTGTACCTGCAAGGTCAAACTCTTCATCTTTATAAATATCCGGCATTTCAGCTGTTTCACCACCGATAAGTGCACATCCGTTTTCACGACAGGCAGCTGCAAATCCGCTAATTACCTCAAAACCGGTTTCGGTATTTAGTTTACCTGTTGAAAAGTAATCTAAAAAAAACATGGGCTCAGCTCCGCAAACGGCAATATCATTCACACAATGATTAACCAAATCCTGGCCTACGGTATTGTAACGCTTCATTTTAAAAGCGATAATGAGTTTCGTACCTACCCCGTCAACACTGCTTACAAGTACCGGATTTTTGAAGCGGCTGAAATCAGGTTTGAACAAGCCTCCAAAACCGCCAATATTGCTGAGAACTTCTACTCCGTGAGTTTCCCGAACAACAGATTTGATGGATTCAACGAGTGCTTCTCCTGCCTGAACATCTACGCCGCTGTCTTTATAGCTGATGGTTTTTTTCATGTGAGATGATTTTTCTGTTTTGGTTTCTCAAAAGGTACAGCTGAATCTGCAAAAGCGTAAGCCCAAAATAAGGCTGATTTCAAAAAGCTTTCCACAGGGTATTTCTACTAATATACTTTTAAGAATAAATAATTTGTAGTTCTCGTAGGTTAGGTGGATATGTGGAAAAAGAAGATATCAAGGTAAAGCACAATTGGATTGTGGATATGTTAATAACATTGTGGATAAGTTGATTCTATTATTTTTAATTGTTTAGCTTCCTAATTCACACCTTTGGCCGGCTTTTGAACATACTGTGTTGACAAAAATGTGTATATCACTTCACAGTCTCATGCTTTTTGAAAAGCGGTGGATAACATCTTTTTCTTTGTTCGGAAAAAAGGATAACTATTTTTGGAAAAATGAAAATTTCACTTTTCCACTAAAAACAGCTTACTTACACACAAACTTACCCACATAAAAAAAGAGGTTATGCGACTTGTAGTACAGCGTGTTTCATCGGCTTCAGTAACTATCGATGGAAAAATAAGCGGCAAAATAGGCCCGGGTTTATTGGTTTTTGCGGCTGTTCATCATACCGATACAGAGGCTGAAATTGAATGGGCAGTATCAAAAATGGTGCGTCTGCGCATTTTTCAGGACGACCAGGGAAAGATGAATAAGTCAGTTAACGACACAAAAGGAAGCATTCTTATTGTCTCTCAATTCACCCTGTATGGCGATGTAAGAAAAGGCACAAGACCCAGTTTTATTGAGTCGGCACCGCCGGATAAGGCAGAAAGACTGTATGATTACTTTGTATCATATACCCGATCCGTATTTTTAGGTACCGTTGAAACCGGTGAATTTGCTGCAATGATGCAGGTTGAACTCGTGAATGACGGGCCGGTAACGATTATTATAGACCGTGCATCTAAAGTGAATGATTTATAAAAACCGGATGCATTTCTCTCTTAAATATAGTACTGAAGCCCTGTGAAATGAGTATTATCTTTATTTTTATCGATGGGATTGGTCTGGCTCCTGATCATAGCGATAACCCGTTTTCACGTTTTGCAAGCAAACTAAAAGGGTGGGAAGCCCTTACAGGCGGGAGACCTTTACTCGCAGGTGAGACATCCTTTTCAAGCCCTTTACACCTGATTAAGCCGGTTGATGCCAATCTGGAAACCGTGGGCCTGCCTCAGAGCGGAACGGGGCAGACAGCTTTGTTTACAGGTTTGAATGCTTCAAAAGTGATTGGCAGGCATTTTGGGCCATATCCCCATTCACAAATCCGACCTTTGCTGGAAACGGACAGTTTTTTCATAAAACTTGGTAAAGCGGAAAAATCAGCCGTTTTTATGAATGCTTACCCGCCCGTTTTTTTTGAACGGGTCGAGAAAACAAAACGGTGGAGTTCTTCAACCTTCATGGTTCGGGCTGCCGGTGAAAAACTGCGCACAACAGCTGACGTGCTCGCAAATCAGGCTGTTACGGCAGAGCTCTTTGGGGATTACTGGCGGGAAAAACTGGGAATCAGCCTTCCAAAGCGTACCGGTTCAGATATTGCTGATATACTTTTGCAGCAGGCTTCTGAGAGGGATATGGTATTTCTCGAATATTACCTGACCGATAAAGCCGGCCATGCCCGTGATGCTGATTTTGCTTTTGATGTACTCAGCCGCCTTGATCAGGTTTTTATTCCGCTTGTGGAAAAACTGGGGGAGCATACCCTGGTAATCAGCAGCGATCATGGCAACCTTGAAGATCTGAGCCGGAAAACACACACGCGAAATCCGGTACCCCTTATTGTGATGGGGCCACTGACCTCTTTTTTTTCCGAAGCGGTAAGCATTATGGATGTAACCCCCTGCATGGTAAAGGCCCTTACAGAAGCAAAAACACAATAATTCCAAAAAATAATTTTTCAATTATAATTTAATCTCATCTCGCTAAATGTACCTCACTCACCTGGAATGCTCGAAAACCGGCGAAGTTTACCCCGCTGATCAGATTCAAAATTTAAGCAAAGCCGGCGCACCACTACTGGCACGCTACGATATAGAAAAAGCAAGGCAGA
>NZ_JAIUMX010000073.1:0-18689 GCF_022565315.1 Cyclonatronum sp.
GCCATAAATCCGGCTTCGAGCTCGCGGCGGGTGTTTTCGGGTGATGCGAGCCTGATGCCGTATGCGGCTTCCACGGTGAGCAGCTCCCGCTTGTAGCTGTAGGCATCCTCACGGAAGGCTTCGCGCGAAAATCCGGCTTCCATACCTCTGCCAAAATACCGGGCATCCGGCTCAAGCTGCCCGCGCGCCCTGATGTGCAGCCGGTTACCGCTTCGGTACCATTCTTCATAAATGAGATCGGTAAACAGCTTGCCCTGTATAAAAATGGTTGACTGCGCCCGGAATTTTCGCCGGAAGTGCTCAAAGCCGTCTTCATAGCTGATATACTGTGCGAGCCCGCCGAAACCAAAGCCGGAATCGCTGCTGAAGCCCGCAACCGGTATGCCGCCAACAGAGGCGGAGTCAGCCGGCGCACGGCCTGCCGCCCGGAGCTGGGGGACAAAAAGAAGCGCCATCAACAACAGAATCCCCGAAAATCTCATGAGCCCTTGCCTGTTTTTATGGCATGCCCCGCTGATAGCCCGGACTCGCGCTTTTTAGGCATTATATACAAAGCCCGCACCGGCATTTTATCCCGCAAGGCTGCCTTCCTGCTGCAGCTGCTCAAGGGTCGCAACCGCGTGGCGGAAGTGCGGTATCACGATGCTGCCGCCCACAATCAGGGCAACGTTGAGGGCATCAATAATTTGCGCATGGGTGAAGCCTTCTTTGGCGCACTGCTCAAGGTGATAGTCGATACAGTCGTTGCAGCGGAGCACAGCTGAAGCCACAAGCCCGAGCAGCTCCTTGGTTTTGCCGTCGAGGGCGCCGTCGCGGTAGGTGTTGGTATCGAGATTGAAAAAGCGTTTGACCCCGAGATGATCGAGATTCATGATCTTTTCATTCATGCGCTGGCGCTCAGCACGGAAGTCGTCGAGTTTGCTCATGTGGCGGGGATGAATTGTTTTGAGGATGGGTAACAGCTACGGCACCGGCACTGCCTGAATATAGGGCGGAACGCAGCGGACCGTATCTCCATTATATTAATAAGTTACAATTTCGAATGAACTACAAAGGACTACTATGAGCCCCGATAGAAAGATAAGAAAAGAATTTCAGCAAGTTGGAAGCACAGAATATACAGTGATGATCGACCTTCAGCTGCCGGAAGGTTTTACCCTTGTGGAGCCAAGCCATTCAAACCGGCTGCACGTGAGTTTTGAGAATGATGAAGGCCGGACCGAGCGTCAGGGTCACATCACAAAAGAAAATCCCGAATTTCCGCTGGGTATTCCCGTGAGGAGCAAGGGGGAAGGCGCCCTCATATTTGTGGATTACGAATTCCGCTACCGCAGCAAGCATGATCCGGAAGCCCTGTTTCAGACCCGCATCCATTACGAAATTCCGGTGCAGCTTACCAAAGGTGCCGGTGATCAGGTGAAGCTCAGCGAAACCCTGCCGCTTGATGAGCTTGTGGCCGTGTAAGTGCGGCACAGCCCTTTTTCACTCAGCCCGCGATCTTACAGGTCGCGGGCTTTTTTTTGCGGTTTTGAGATACCTAAACGAAAGCTGTGGTGGGGGGCTGGCTTACCAAAAGCGGCTTCAAAAACGGATTCCTATCAAGTTTTAAATTCCCTATTTTGCGCAGCTGTAAGCGGTTACATATCCTTTTTTTGATACTCCCCATTTCATAAATCCTTCAACTGATGAAAAAACCACAGCTGAGTTTCTGGCAAATCTGGAACATGAGTTTCGGCTTTTTGGGCATACAGTTCGGCTTTGCCCTGCAGAACGCCAACGTAAGCCGCATTTTCGAAACCCTGGGAGCGGAAGTAAGCCAAATCCCCATCCTCTGGATTGCCGCGCCGGTTACGGGCCTTATCGTGCAGCCCATTGTGGGGTACCTCAGCGACAACACCTGGAACAGCTTCGGCCGCCGGCGTCCGTTTTTCCTGATCGGAGCCATTCTGGCCTCGGCAGCTCTCTTCATCATGCCGAACTCCCCCTACCTGTGGATTGCCGCGGGCATGCTTTGGATTCTGGACGCTTCCATTAATATCACCATGGAACCTTTCAGGGCATTCGTGGGGGATATGCTGCCTTCCGAACAGCGCACAAGAGGTTTTGCGATGCAGTCCTTCTTTATCGGGATAGCGGCCTTTATCGGCTCCTTCCTCCCGTGGATGATGACCAACTGGTTCGGCATTTCGAATACCGCGCCTGAAGGCATGATTCCGGATTCGGTTAAGTTTTCGTTTTACTTCGGGGGCGTCATTTTCTTTTTAGCAGTGATGTGGACCATCATCAAAACCAAAGAATACAGCCCGGAAGAGCTGGAAGCTTTTGAGGCCTACGAAAATGAACAGCACGGCATCGATGAAAAAATCGAAGCCCCGGAAGAATCAGCCGAAGAACGTGCGGCTACCAAGCTGCGTCACGGTCCCCTCATCATGGCGCTGGGTGCCCTGCTGAGCGCAGCCGTTTACAGTCAGGGCTGGGCGCAGGAGCTCTACATTCTTACCATCGGCGTTGCCGCCATCGGTCTGGTGCTGGTCGCAACAGGGCTGTGGCAGCGCAGCGGCAGCCGCAACGGCATGGTAGTGGTTTTTGACGACCTCTACTTAATGCCCAAAACCATGAAGCAGCTGGCCGTTGTGCAGTTCTTTTCGTGGTTCGCGCTTTTTGCCATGTGGATTTACACCACCTCAGCAGTAACAAGCCATATTTATGATATGCGCCTTGATGCCACGGAAGTAGCCGACCTCACGGCCACCCTCCCCGGCCTTTCGGCACAAACCGATGCCGACTGGTTTTCCCGTTTTGAGCGCGTGCAGCGGGATATCGACAGCTACCGGGCGCAGATTGAGGCCGGCCTGCCGACCGTTGTGGCAAGCATGCGGGTCGTCAATTTTTATCTGGAAGAAGGGCGCGTTGAGCTTTCTGAAGGTACGCGGAACAGCCTGCAGCGCATCGAGCGCGAGTACAATGCCGGGGCCGACTGGGTTGGGGTGGCCTTTGGGATTTACAACGGCTTCGCGGCCCTGGTCGCCTTCCTGCTGCCCGTAATCGCCGGCTACACCAACCGCAAAACCACACACGCGCTCGCCCTCGTGGGAGGCGCCGCCGGGCTCATTTCCATCTACTTTATCAGCAACCCGATGATGATCCTGGTTTCCATGATTGGCGTTGGGCTGGCCTGGGCGAGCATCCTCTCCATGCCCTACGCCATCCTCGCCGGATCTTTGCCGGCAAGCAAAATGGGCACCTACATGGGGATCTTCAACTTCTTCATCGTTCTGCCGCAGATTCTCGCAGCGTCAATCCTCGGGTTTCTGGTCGGCACGGTTTTCGGCGGAGAGGCCATCTATGCCCTCGTCCTTGGCGGGGCAACCTGGATACTTGCCGCGGGCCTCACCTTTTTGGTAGATGATGTTGATGACCCCGATAAAGTGAAGGCCTGATGGGCGAAAAGGTGCCAAAATTACCTCATTTTTTGCCAAACTAAGTTCACTTACCCGGTTTATCAAAGGCGGAAACGGTTTTTCAGATCCGTTTTCGCCTTTTTTGTTCATCCTGAACACAAATTTTGTTTACCCCCAAATTCTCCGCAGCTTGTATAAATGGGGCAGCTTATCTAAATTGTTGTTCACACAAGTATCTGTAATGAACAGCTTTCTATGAAACAATCCATGATTTTACACTCGGTGTACTTCTATTTCAGGGAAGACACCCCCGCCGAAGTTTTTGATCAGCAGCGCGATCGTATTTTTGACCTCAATAATCAGCTGAGCGTAGTACAGCTCACTTTCGCGGGGCCGCCGGCCGGCATTCAGCGGGATGTGGTCGATAACACCTACGGCATGAGCCTGCACATGCTTTTTCAGGATGAGGCAGACCTCAGCACCTATCAGCAGCATGAGCTGCATCAGAAATTCATAGCCGACTTTAAACCGTACTGGACGGGCATAAAAGTTTTTGACACTTCTGTTTAATTAGGCTGCGCTTACTCAAACACCATTCTGCAACAGGGGTAGCATCAGGAGAATACCTGGAGTCGCAAACCTATCGGGTTTTTCAGGCGGAAGCTATTGTCAGTACATGTTCGAAAGCTGAACATTTTGAATGTCATCAACAATATGGCAACTTTTCCCCGGACAGCAATACCACCTATTTCTACTTTGGCGTACAGTTCGGTTCCAAAATGAATTCAATCGGGCACCCACAGGCCAAAATGGAAACGGATTGTTTGCACGCTGCTGAGTTTCCTTATATTATACAGGTTGGTAATCAAATTGTACGGAACAGCACATCGGCTTTTGTAAAATCAGTTACGGATTCAGATTTATCAGATACTCCCTGAGATCAGCAAAAAATGCTGACCTCAGGCAACATAAGCACCATCGGTGCTCACATCGAGATATACCCTATCCGCATCTAAGGTTTATTTGAGATTAGCGTAACCACATTTCATTCAGCCACGGCCTCTTTTTTTTGTGACCGGCCTGATGAGGTGCAGCAGGTGAAAATCAATTTACAGTTCAACTACAATAACGGTTGGGCGCTTAGCAAGAACAGGGAGCAAGAGACCCGTATGGGTAAAATAACTGTAGATACATTTATTTTTTAAACAAGCACCATTTTGAAAAACCGGAGTAAGCCTATGCACTATAACTATCTGTCGGCCATCATTTTACTGTTTTTCTTAACTTCCTGCTCTTCGGGCCCTCAGCTACCGGTTCAGAAAGCTGAAGAAGAAGTTACCATCAGCCTGCGTGATATGCGGAACCTGATGACGGTACACAGTGCACAGGCCGTAAGCCAAAGTACCATCGCATTCGAAATTAGCTGGGCTGAAGTAACTCAGACACCGGTACTCGCAAACGGTGTTTGCGTACATACCACACAAAACCCGACCGTTGCCCATACCTGCAGCCCCGCTCCGTCTGCTTCCGGTCGTGTATCCCTCAGGGTTTCGGGCCTTGAGCCCGGGCAGACCTATTATGCACGGCCTTACATCACAACTGCATTTGAAACTGTTTATGGCGGGCAAAGCGTAGTTACTACCGACGAGGCTGCTTCCGTTAGAGTCACCTCATCAGACCTTATTTCATATGCCAGGCCTGCAAGAAGTGCCGTGCTGAGGGGCATCGTTACCGGTACTACCACTGAAGGCAGCCTGCGCAGAGGCTTTGTGTGGGGCAGTACGGACCCCCTTCGCCAGCCGGAAGAAACGGTTGAAATTGCCGACGGCCGCCCGTTTCAGCTCCCTTTAACAAACCTGCAGTTTGGCATTGAGTATTATTTCCGGGCCTTTGCCATAACTGAGCAGGGCACCATTTATGGGGAAACCATCACCTTTGTTTTCCCGCCCTATGAAATCGGAGATATTGGCCCGGCAGGGGGCATCATCTTTTTTTATGATGAGCAAAACCGCTACCCCTTTACTTTTCTGGAAGCAGCACCCTCCGGCTGGGGCGGCCTTCGGGACGACCTTCGGGCAGAGTTCCCCTGCTACAACCGTTTTCTGGATGTAACCGATTTCCGTATCGGAGCCGGCCCCGGCAACCTGCGCCGCCTGCTGGAGCGCTGCGCCAACCAGCCCAATAATATCGCCCGACTTGTTGCCGACCTAAATATTGAGGGTTTCAGCGATTGGTATATTCCTACAAGAGCAGAGGTTGAGCTGATGCTTGAAAACCTGTATCAGCGGGGTAACGCGGCGGGCCTTTCGAATGAGTTTTACTGGAGCTCTTCCGAGCAGGACGACGGCGCCGCATGGGGCATCTTCATGGGCACCGGCAACCACAGGCTGCTTCCCAAATGGATGCAGGAGCGCGTAAGGCCGGTCCGCGCGTTCTGAGAAAAGCAATCCGCATTTTACAGCTTGGGAGTAAGCCCCGCATTTCGCATCTTTTGGGAAGCTGAACTTCCCGTACATCCTTCACCAAATTTCACCACTATGCGAACCAGTGCTTTCGCCCGCCTGCTGCTTGTATTGCTTTTTGCCGGACTTACCGGCTGCAGTGCCCAAAAACTGTCTTTTATTGAGGATAACCCCTCGCACACACTTTTTCTGCACAACGGGGAGCCCGTAAGCTGGGCGCAGGTAACGGAACTTGCGCTTGCACACGATATCATTCTGTTTGGTGAGCTGCACAACAATGCCGTAGCCCACTGGCTGCAAAACGAACTCACACGGGCCCTGCACGCCGATACAACGCGTGCGCTGGTAATCGGCATGGAGATGTTCGAAGCCGATCAGCAGCTGATTGTCGATGAATATATCGGCGGCCTCATCACCGACCGCAATTTTGAAGAACAGGCACGGCTCTGGAACAATTACGCAACCGACTACAAGCCCGTAATGCTTTTTGCGCGGCAGCATGGCATCCCGGTTATTGCAACCAACATCCCCCGGCGCTATGCCTCGATGGTTTTCAGAGAAGGTCTTGAAGCCTTTGAACGCCTCGATGAGCAGGCGCTTAGCTGGATTGCCCCCCTGCCTGTAACCGTAGATCTGGAGCTGCCGGGCTACGCCAACATCACCCAAATGTCGCACGGGCACGGCGGCGATAATCTTGCATTATCGCAGGCATCCAAAGATGCCACCATGGCGCATTTTATTCTGGCCAATTTTGATGCGGCACAGGCGCGTCACCTTCACCTGAACGGCGCCTATCATTCTGATAATTTTGAGGGCATTTACTGGTATTTGCGGCATTACGGTTTTGAGGGACGAATCATGACCATCACCACGAGCGATGAATCCGAGCCCGGCCTGTTTAACGAAGCGCTCCGCGACCGGGCAACGGTTATCCTGCAGGTACACGAACGCATGACGAAAACGTACTGAGCGGGTTATTTTAGGGTGATGTGCTCCAGGGCCTCAAACCCCGGGAAATTGCTACATGCTACCCATGTGGTTTCCCTGACGGGAAACGCGCTGGAGACGGGGCCTTTCCCTTTTTCTAACCATTTGCTTTCCCTGACGGGAAACGGATTGGAGGCGAGGCCTTTCCCCTTTTTCTACCCATGTGGTTTCCCTAACGGGAAACGGATTGGAGACGTGCCTTTCCCTTTTCTACCCATGTGCTTTCCCTGACTGGAAACGCGCTGGAGACGAGGCATCTCCCTTTTCTACCCATTTGCTTTCCCTAACGGGAAACGGATTGGAGACGTGACTTTTCCCTTTTCTACCCAGGTGCTTTCCCTAACGGGAAACGCGCTGGAGGCGAGGCCTTTCCCTTTTTCTACCCATGTGGTTTCCCTAACGGGAAACGCGCTTGAGACGAGGCATCTCCTTTTTCTACCCATGTTGTTTCCCTGACGGGAAACGCGCTGGAGACGGGGCATCTCCTTTTTCTACCCATTTGCTTTCCCTGACGGGAAACGGATTGGAGACGGGGCCTTTCCCATTTTCTACCCATTTGCTTTCCCTAACGGGAAACGCGTGGTTTGCATCCTATCAAAGAAAATCCGCGTAAATCCGGCTCGATCCGCGTGCCTTTAGCCGGGTACCGGACTGAGGAATCCCATAAACGAAAACGGGCCGGCGCTTTAACCGCACCGGCCCGTTTTTGGATTCAGGCTTCACTCAGCTCCGTCAGCTCAGGCAAAAATATCACACTGAGCTACTGTACTGACAAACTGACTCACAATCTCAGTTGGCTTCCGTAATTTCTTCCGCGTTTTTCACGAAAGTATCGAGCCAGCGGAGGGTCTCCCAGAGCATGTGCATCACCGATTCGCGTGCGCGGTAGCCGTGCGATTCGTGGGGTAGCATCACGAGGCGTGCTGTTCCCCCGAGGCCCTGAATGGCCTGGAACAGCCGCTCACTCTGCATGGGAAAGGTTCCGGAGTTGTTATCCGCATCACCGTGGATCAGCAGGATGGGATGGCGGATGTTGTGCGCATTGAAAAACGGGGACATGGTGATGTACAGGTCGGTATCATCCCAAATCGTGCGCTGCTCGCGCTGAAAGCCGAAAGGCGTTAGGCTGCGGTTGTAGGCGCCGCTGCGCGCGATGCCGGCCCTGAACAGGTCTGAGTTGCCCAGCACGTGCGCCACCATAAACGCCCCGTAGCTGTGCCCGCCAATGGCAGCCCGGTTCGGATCGGCAATACCCATGTCCGCTACGGCATTGATGGCCGCCTCACTGTTCATCACAAGCTGCTCAATAAATGTGTCGTTAGGCTCTTTGTCGCCTTCGCCCACGATGGGCATGGTTGCGGCATCGAGCACGGCGTAGCCCTGCGTGATGAGCCACTGCGGACCCCAATAGCCGATATTCACGAAGCGGTAGGGCGAATCGGAGCGCTGACCGGCGGCATCGGCGCTGCGGAACTCGCGGGGGTAAGCCCACACCATGAGGGGCAGGCGGCCGTCGGTTTCCGGATTGTAGCCCGGCGGCAGCAGCAGGGTGCCGCTCAGGGGCACGCCATCCGCGCGCTCATAGGTGATGAGCTCCCGGCGCACATCCCGCAGATCAGGATTCGGGTGCTCGAACCTGGTGAGGGCAATTTCAGAGCCGGCCTGCAGGTTACGCAGGAAGTAGTTGGGAGGCACGGTCTGCGATTCGCGCTGTGTAACGATCAGGTTGCCGCTGTTATCGAGCATGGTAACGGCGACCTCATAAAACGGCGACTCACTCTGCCACAGGCGTTCGGTTTCCCCGTTCGTTACATCGAAGCGGTCGAGGAAAGGGCGGTTGCCTTCATCGGAGGCGCCTATGGCCGTGAGGAACAACCCAAAGCCGGAATCGTCGGTGTTGAGCACGCTGTAACCGGCATCGTTCATGCGCATCTGCGGGTTTCCGGGATCGTTGTAGATATCCTCATAATTGCGGTCCCAAACCAGCTGCTGACTGCCCCGCAGGTTCTCCGGGGCTACGCGCCACATGCGCTCGTTACGGTTATCGAACCAGCGCTCACGAACGAGCGCCAGGTTTTCGTGCCCCCACATGATTCCGCTGAAGCGGTATTCGAGCCGCGCCATCACATCGGGTGCACCGGTGAACGGTACCTCCTGCATGAATACGATATCGCGGGTATCGGCCGTGATGCGCGGGTTGCCTTCATCCTGCGCTTCCACCCATACAACGGTTGCGGGAGCATCGTTGCGCCAGGTGATACTGCGCGGCCCCTCAGAAGTGGCATTAAAGCCAATCGGAATTTCATCCTGAAGCGGAATTTCGGCTACGGTTTCGACCCGGTTGCCGTCGGTATCCCAGATTTCGGTACGCAGCGGAAAGCGGGAAGCCGGCACGGTGTAGGAGAACGGCCGATCGGTGAAAGCCACCATCAGAAATTCCCCGCCAGGCGCCGGCGCCATGCTGCGGATAATGCCGGACTCCCCTATCGGGCGAAGCGAAAGGCGCTGCGCCTCCACTTCTATTATTTGGGAGGTGAAGTAATATTCGAAAAGGTCTTCGTCATGCTCGTTGGCCAGCATGTCCTGATAGGTCCGCGCGGGAGAAGCCCGGCCGATGTTTTCCTGAATTACCGGTCCGCGGGGGGCGAGTTCCGGCTGCGGGGCCGCGCCGCGGTCAGCCGGCACCGCGCGAACATAGAGCCGTTCAGATGAGGGATGCCATCCCAGGCTTGAACCAAAATAGGTGTCGTTCACCTGCACCCCGGGAACCAGCTGCACGCTCTGATCAGCAACGGAGCCGATCCACAGCTCAATACCGCTAAGGCTTGTATGCGTGAAAGCAAAACGGCTGCCGTCGGGCGACCAGCTCAGGCTTCCCAAAGCCGGGTTTTCGGGCAGGCCGGTTACGGCCATCGTTTCGCCCGTGCTCATATCAACCAGCTCGAAGTTGGTGAAAGAAGCCGACCGGCTTGGTCCGTTGGTTCGGGGATTGATACGGATACCGGCAAGGCGGAGTTCAGGCTGCGCCAGCTCGATAATACCCGGAAGGCTTGCGCGATGCATCAGCATCACGAACTCCCGGGTCGGGCTAAGGGATACAGCCGGAGTTGCGGGCGTATCCACAATGGCGGCTACTTCTGCCGGAGGCATCTTGTAGCCGTTATCATCAGCTGCGGATTGGCTCCACGCAGGCTGATGCAGCAAAATTATCAGTAAAAATGTTGTGCAAATGTTCTTTAGCATTACTATATTAATTTTTTGTAATCCTGGTTGAAGGGTAAGTTAATTACAAGGACTCGATTTCACCCTCCCTAAATTGATAGGGACCATGCCTTTTATACAGGTTTTACAAATATATAGATACCTTAATCTTGCTCTGTAGTTATTCAGTTATTCGCAAAGCAAACCGATGCCCGGTTTGCAGTGTTTTTTTTGGACTCACATTTAGGAAAAGCAACAATGGACTTTAACAACTCTATGAGCAGGGCCCGCTTCCTGAAGCTTAGCGCTACAGGTTTTCTTGGCCTTATGTCTTTAAACGCATGCCTCAAACCCGACTTTGGCGACGAAGAAAATTTGGGTAACATCCGCGTGATCTGCCTTGCTGACCTGCATTCCTCCCACAGGCATTTCCCCCGAATTATCAATTTTATTGAACAAACATCACAGCAAAGCAAAGACAAGCTTCTTGTTCTGATTAACGGCGATATTTTTGAAAGCAGCAACAAGGTAGCAATCCGATCGCGCGGAGCGCTTGAGTGGTACTTCCTTGAACGACTCAGCAAAATGGCTCAGGTTGTAGTGAATCTCGGCAACCATGAAGGCGGCATTGAAGACGATTTCAGAACTGTAGCCGACAATTTGCGCAAGCTTGATATTGCAGTTCTTTCCAGCATCAAAAGCAGTACAGATGGCCGTCATCTTGGTGCTCCTGCCATATCACTGATGCAGAACAATCAGCTTGTGCGCATTATCGGGCTATCATGCAGCAATCAGGCAGCTTACCGCCCGGTACACCGAAACCGCTGGATTTTCCCTGATCCTGCCGGCTATCTTCGTGAAAACACCGGCAGCCTGCTGCACAACGGGGCCGTACACATTGTGATGAACCACGACGGCCTGATTACCGACAAAGAAATTCTGAATCTCATGCCGGTGGGCAGTATTTTCCTCGGAGGGCATGATCACCTCAGGGCACATTCCCAAACCCATTCGCACCTCGCCCTGCATACCTCATGGGGCGGGCATCTGTGCGATGTTATTGATATTGGTGCAGCCACGGATAAAGATCCCCGCTCTTACGCCATCACCACAGTTGAGTTTGATGAACACCTGAATGAAGACGAGCCTATGGTTCAAATGATACGAAGCCGTGAAACCCAGCATCTCAGCACTGCGGAACGCGATCTTGCAGGGGCCTACAATCAGCGCGTTACCCCTACCCGGTTTCTGACCAACACCGTTACCTGGTTCAGGCAACATACTAAAACAGATGCTGTATTCATTAACAACACTACGTTTGGACCCGTTCTACCTAACGGAAAAGTTAGGTATTATGATATCGAAAATACGATCCGTTTCGACAGCAGGCTCTTCGCCACCAGCGTAAGAGGCTCACAACTGAAAACAATTTGTGCCCGCTCAAATCAGTTCAACAATTTCAGCTGGGAAGAACGCACCGGCGAATTCGTAGTTGGGGTATTTCCTTCTGCGATAGATCCGTTTGCAACCTACCGGATCGCTGTAAACGAATGGGTCGCTCAACCGGATAATCAGCTCCATTTCCTGGGCATAAATGATCTTCATTTTGAAGAACTGACCCACGAACCAAGTATGCGGGAGATTGTTGCAATCAGGCTGCCAGGCCACGTTTGATTTTTTTCCCCTTCTGACTTTACCAGACTATACACACATTACCCAAACACCTTACCCGTACAAACCCAAAAGGCTGCCCCTTTTACAGGAGCAGCCTTCTTTTTTGCTAAATACTGAAGCTTAACAGCCCGTCTTTTGGTATTCCAATTCCACTGCTGCTGGTTCAGCTCCGGTTTTTCCTTCCGCCGATCAGCAACAGCACTCCCGCAAGGCTTGCAATCGCGCCGCCGGTGAGGTACCACACCGCATTATCGGTGGGTGAGCCTGTGAAGGCTTCGGATACATCTGAAGCAAAGGAATTATACTCGCCCCAGCCAAAATAAAGCAGCACAAGTCCGCCAAGTAATAAAGCCGCACCAAAAATCTGTTTCATAGATTTTTCCCTTTTAGTTGATGGTATGTTGTATGCCGGTGGATGAGAGCGTCAGACTCGTTTGCGGCGCCCGAATACGAGCGAGACAATAAACAGTATCAGGAACAGCACGAATAAAACCTGTGCTATGGAAGCAGCCGCTCCCGCAATGCCGCCAAAGCCAAGCACGGCAGCAATAAGGGCGATAATCAGAAAAATGATACTGTAGCGCAACATAGGGGTACTCCTTATGAGGTTAGTTCAGCAGCTAAAGATCGGGCCTTTTGAGGCAGACAGAACCTGATGTCTTTTTTTCGCCGTTGAGATAAATTGTACCTAACATAAACCTAAAGCAGCCTTATTCGTTCCGCGAGCTTTCCCTAATCCATTATATACCAATACTATAGACCGTTAGGAAGCAGGGGCAGACCGCGTAACAAATCCCCTGACTTCTGCCTGATGCGCCGTCCGCGCCAACCCTCTCTCACCAGCTCTCCCCCTTTGCGCAGGTAATATCACCGGACAAAAAAAGCTCCGGACCGGTCATAAGACCCGCCCGGAGCTTGGGTTTCTGAACACAGCGAATCCAGTACTTTATTGCGCGTACGTGTGCACGCTGTTGGCCGCCGAGGGCAGGTAGTTCACCCCAAACCAGGCAATCAGCAGGATGATGAAGGCCACCGCGAGTATCCAGTTGGCTTCGGCGGTTTTGTTGGGTTTGTGATAGCGGAAATGGATGTAAGCCAGATAGCCGATCCAGGTGAGGAAAGCCCAGGTTTCCTTGGGGTCCCACATCCAGTAGTGCCCCCAGGCTTCCTTGCCCCAGAGGGCGCCGAACAGCAGCCCGAGCGTAAGGAAACCCAGCCCGAGGTACACCAGGTTATCGGCCAGCTGCATCGACCAGCTCCACTTCAGCCCGAAATACTGAATCGCCAGCCCTTTCACCGCTACAATGGCGGAGGCCGCGAGCAGCGCATAGGCAAAAATGTACACGATCACGTGCGGTACAAACCACACACTCTGCAGGGCAGGCATCAGGTCGCGGTCGTAGTTATCGGGGTACACCAGGTTGATGGCCAGAAACACGATGGCAACCGCGCCGCTGTAGTGCAGAATCCAGCTGTAATCCCAGCGGACATAAGTCGCGTAGCCGATTACCGGCAGAAACATGGCGTACCATAGCCGGGTTTCGCCCAGGGTGCGCATCGGCGGGCGCCCCAGTATATCCCAGAGCATCCAGGTAAATACCGCGAGCACGAGTATCCCTGCAAGGTAGCTCGCGTGGGCCAGCACCTTCACCATTTTCCGCTCGCCGGCAATCAGAAACAGCAGCATCCCAAGTGCCCAAAGCACAATGGCTGCAATCGTAAACAAAGTTGGGTCAATCGGCATCATCACACTACTCCTTCAAATTCAGGTTCTTGCTGCGGCTTGCGTACTGGTTTCAGCGCCCTTTCGGCATCAGGGCCGGGCGCGGCAACGTACAGCGGGGTGTTATTTTTTTTATCGGTGGATGGCATCCCGGCCTCATGAAGCGCCGGGGTATCATCCGGCTCTGTTTCGGGCGCCTTGCCGAGCGTCATCAGGTAGAGGGAGCCGGCAATCAGCATAAATATCCCGGTGTAAACGACCGGCAGCCAGGGGTCACGGATGGCTTCAATCGTGGAGGATGACGACCATTTCCCAAAACGGTCGTCGTAGCTGAACTGATAGAGTTTCCAGCCGTTCACGCTTACGGGCTTGTTCACCTCCACACGGGCCTGCCGCACCTGCCCGTCGGGGGTGTAGATCACCACATCTGAGCTGTAGTGGCTCGCCTGCGGGATGGTCATAGCGATGGCCAGCTCATGATCGACGTGCAACAGCTGATGCGGGTACATGAAGCTGCCGCTCGTGATCCAGCCTTCCAGCTGCTGACCACCGGAATCTGTGACTCTCACCAACGCTGCGGGCGGTGCGCCGTAGTCAATTACCGGCTCAAACCTGCCGTCGATGCGGCCCGACATCTTATGAAACTCCAGGATTTCCACATCCCAGCCGTATAAATTCCCGCGGTGACCTTTCCCCATTTCGAACATCTGACTTATCGACTCCGGCACAATCCGCCCGGTTTCATTATAAATGATGGCTACTTTAGGATTGAATTCTTCCATATTGAAGCGCTCCAGCTCCACGGCAAGCGGCATTTCGTAGTACAGGCCGTCGCGGTCAACGGCGCCCCACATCACCTCCCCTTCCGTGAGATCGAAGAACACGCGCTTGAGGTCCGCAGCGCCCAGCAGTCCGCCGAGTATGGCGATGTACAGGCCCGCGTGATTCAGGAAAAAGCCGATGTTGCGGCCTTTCATGGGGGTGAGCCGTTTCAGGGTTGCCATGCCGAGGGAGGCCATGAAAAACATCATCCCGAATAAAAACGGCCAGGAGCTTGTCATGTTGGAAAGGCCGAGCTGCTGCACCCAGGCCGGGTTGCCGGCATCTTCCTGAAGGGTGAAGCCCATGATGAGCACCAGAAAGGTGAGCAGGGCGATGGAGGTGATGGCCGCCGGCACGCGTGCAAGCCAGTTTACCATCGGCAGCCGGCGCAGGAAGTACCAGGAGAAAATCAGCACGGCTGTAAAAATGCTTCCGGTAATGATGTTGACGGGCCAGCTCAGGGCGTTCGCATTCAGGCCGCCAATGGTGAGCTGAAGCGCGGTGCCGGTGATGAGCAGGGCGAGGCAGATCAGCCAGCCTTCAGCATAGCCCCAGGGGGATGCCCAGACGGGCTTCTTCCGGGTGATTGCGCCCGGTGCGCGGTTGTTTGCAGAGGTGTTCAGGCTCATAACACAGGTGATATTGGGTATAAAATTTTCGGCAGGTATTTCCGGCGGCTGTGTGTTGGTGGCACAGCCGCCGTTTTTGAAAAGCGGAAATACGCGCTGTAAGGTTTTGGCTACGGATTGATGTAGTTGGTCGGGTTTTCACGGCGGCGGATGTCCCAGCGCTCATGCCGTGCGGCAGCTTCCTGCAGCCACTGCGGCACCAGCTCCTCAAGGAAGCGGTCTTTGGAAGCCTGCAGCTCTTCCACATCGATGCCGATGTAGCGCTGAGCCAGCTCCTTGGTTGAAACATCCGGCAGCGGCGGCTCGCCGATATGGCCAAGTTCGGCCAGGGTTGTGGCAATTTTGCGGCGTGCACGATGCGCCATATCAAGGCCGTCGCCTATGGTGCGCGTGAGTTCCAGCGGTGCGTGGAAGGAGCCGCCGTGTGTGGCTGCGGCATAATCCCATCTCCACTGTGCGTGCCGGATCAGGTGCAGGGCTTCGCGCATCTGATCTTCCGTTGCGCCCAGGTTCCAGGCGAATTCGGCCTCAAGGTGTGCGGCCACCAGTGCGGCTTCCAGCTTCACCCGGACTTCCTTCACCATATCCTGACGGTCGTACACGTTGCGGATCAGCTCGGCTTCACTCTGCCGGTGACAGGTCTGACAGGCCGCGGCAATGTTGTTGAGCGGGCTTTGGATCTGATGATCGGTGAACTTCATGCCGCCTTCTGCCTTGTAGGGCATGTGGCAGTCGGAGCAGGAAACCCCGCGCTGATAATGGATGCCCGTGGTGAAGACTTCGTAATCCGGATGCTGCGCTTTGATCAACGGGGTGCGGCTGAGAGGGTGGATCCAGTCGGCAAAGCCGATGTTATCGAAGTAACGGCCCATATCTTCGGCGGTCATGCCTTCATCCCAGGGGAAAATGAGGTAGTTGTCTTCCCCGAAATAATACTCCACATGGCACTGCGCACAGGTGAGTGAGCGCATCTCCTGATGGCTTGCGGTGCTGATATCGCGGCCGAGCCGGGCGAAGGTTTCGGTAAGAGCCGGCAGCGCAAGGCTCAGGCTCATGTCATCTGACTCGTGGCAGGTGGCACAATTGATGGGGTTTACGACCTCATCACCGAAATCAGACCATTTCTGCGCATAGAAGCCGGCAACCCCGTGTTCATCCATGAGGCGCACCACATCGGGTGATTTACAGGTCCAGCAGGTTGCAGGCATCGGTCCGTCGCCGGCTGCGGTCGGAGCGCCGGTACGCAGGGTTTCGCGGGTATCGCTAACGGAGTAGATATGGCCGCGCGACAGGTTGTAATCGCGCGAGAAGCCAAAACCGGCGAACAGAATCACAAAGGCGGGATTGTCTTCCAGCAGGTCGCGGCGCTGCGAGCCGAGGTGCTTGCTTCGGAAGGTGGTATCTGCCATTTGGCTGTAGGTGTTGAACTGACGCGGAAAGAAGCGGCCCCATGCTTCGGCGCGGGGCTCAAGCGGATCAATTTCAGCAGAAGAGACAAAGGCAAACTGACCGGCCGTGCGGTTTTCGATAATGGTGTAGGTTAGCACGCCAAGCAGAAAAACGGCAGCCATGGTACCGAAAAACAGCAGCCAGCCCAGCCAGGGTCGTTTTTGAATTGAATTACTGAGTGAACTCATAATAGGATGGATTAAAAAAATATTAGCGGTTTTGCTGCTGTCTGAGCCAGTCGGGCATGGGAGATTGCGGTACAGGAACGCGGGCATTGGGTATGGAAGCGGCCCCGCGCACGGTGCCGTGCGGCACATCGCGGTGACAATCCCAGCAGAGCTGCCCCCGCCCCTCCTGCACATGATCGTAGGTAACATGGCCGGAAGTCACGAACTGATTGGTGTGGTCGTGACAGCGCTGACAATTCGCCTGCACCACCCGCTGACCCGCCTCGTGCATCACGATGGGGTCGGGCGTAGTGTTGAGGGTGAAAATGGTCGCGTGCCGGAGGCCGTCCTGCGCCTTGAAGTAATACTGCTTGATGAGGTTATCCTGAGGCACATGGCAGTCGTTGCAGTTCGCATGCTCGCGGTGCGAGCTGTGGAACCAGGTTGCATACTGCGGGCCCATTACGTGGCAGTTTACACAAGTAGCCGGATCGTCGCTCAGATAGCTTACGGCGTTCGATACAATGAAGGCATATCCCCCTATCCCAAACAGCGCGCCCATAAGCACAATTACCGGAATCCGCCAGTTCGGCGGCGGCAACAGATAGCGAATAATAGTGGTGATGCGCGTCATATCGGTAAAGGTTAAGTTGGTTCGGCTTGGCTAAATCTTTGTTTTTATGTGAAATGAATAGCCATTCGAAACCGTTGAAAGTATTCAGTATTTAAGAGTAAGAATACCGCTAATAATCTAATAAAAAGGTTAGATATTCCGAAATAAATTTGAAGGTTTTCTTCACTAAAAATTTTTATTGGAGTTGTTCGGCTGGTAACAGGCGTAGCCGCGGGGCACCCAATAAATCCTTGCCAATCCGGCCCGATCCGTCTAAATCCACGGACCATTGCCAGCTGGCGCGGGCTTCAGTAGGGAAAAACCTCCAAGGTTTTTGAAACCTTGGAGGTTTTAGCTACTTGCCGCCAACATTTTAAGTGCACCCGAGCGTGCAATTCCCCTCTCGAGAGGGGTGCCCGGGTGAGCGTAGCGAACGGGCGGGGTGTGACCACCCCGATGCCGGATTCGCAACGGCTGACACGGAGCTATGCTCACGGGGTTGATTTTACTGTGCCGGGCTTGTGTGAGGCTCCGAAGGTCACACCCCGCCCCGATGAGGTTTTCCCCATTACACATTTTATAGGTGTTCCAATTTCAGCGCCTTCGGCCACCATTGTGCCGGGGGCACCCCTCTCGAGAGGGGATTCTCCCGCATTTTGGGCATATCAGCGCTCATAGGCGCTGGATTGGCGGCGGGTCGCTGAGTTTGCCGCATTTTGGGCATTTCCGCACTCATAGACGCTGGATTGGCAACGGCTTGGTGATTTTGCCGCATTTTGGGCATTTCCGAGCCCACAGGCGCAGGTCTCGGTGCTGGTTGGTGTGTTTGCCGGTTTCTGGTCATCTCATCGCTCAGAGACTTTTCTTAGCCTGCGCCTGAGAATCAAAAATCCGCGCAAATCCGGCCCAATCCGCAAAATCCGCGGCCCATCCACGCCCCGATGCGCGCAATTCCCCTCTCGAGAGGGGTGCCCGGGTGAGCGCAGCGAACGGGCGGGGTGTGACCGCCCCGATGCCGGATTTAACCACGGCTGACACGGAGCTATGCTCACGGGGTTGGTTTTACTGCACCAGGCCGGGGGCGAGGCTCCGAAGGTCACACCCCGCCCCGATGAGTTTTTCCCATTACACACTTTGGAGCTTTTTCAATTTCAGCGCCTTCGTACACCATTGTGCCGGGGGGCACCCCTCTCAAGAGGGGATTCTCCCGCATTTTGGGCATATCAGCGCTCATAGGCGCTGGATTGGCTACGGGTCGCTGAGTTTGCCGCATTTTGGGCATTTCTGTGCTCATAGGCGCTGGATTGGCTGCGGGTCGCTGAGTTTGCCGCATTTTGGGCATTTTGGTGCTCATAGACGCTGGATTGGCTGCGGCGTGGTGATTTTGCCGCATTTTTGGGAATTCAGTGCTCACAGGCACAGGGCTCGGTGCGGGTTGGCGTGTTTGCAGGTTTTTTGGGCATCTCGGTGCTTACCGGCGCTGGATTGGCTGCGGGTTGGCGTGTTTGCTGTTTTGTGGGCATTTCGGAGTTCAGAGGCTTTTCTTTGACAGCGCCTGAGA
>NZ_JAIUMX010000074.1:0-18199 GCF_022565315.1 Cyclonatronum sp.
GAACTGCAAGTATTTACTGGGATAACCGCGCCGAATTCTCCATTGATCCCGTTTCCGGGGAGGAAGATTTTGCCGGTTACCGCCTGTACCGCTCGCAGCTGGGCGATGACCTCCGCGGCACCATTTCAACCTCGGCGCAGATGATCCGCGAATGGGATCTGCCCGAAAGCGGGGCCGGATTCGGTACCGGTTTCGATGAAATCCGTTTAGCCGAGCCGGTAACCTTCCCCGGTGATCCCTTTGAGTATCATTACCGCTACGATGTAACCGGCATGCTCAGCGGCTGGCAGTATTTGTTTGCCGTTACAGCATTTGATGCCGGCGACGGCGAATCACCACCGCTGGAAACTTCCGTTAATGCAAACGCTATCCGTGTTTTCCCCGGAACTGCCCCGAACCCTGATTTTAAAAGTGGCGAGCCCGAGTTTAAAGTTGGGGTGTATCCCAATCCTTATCGTGTAAATGCCGCATGGGACGGCGGCACGCCTTTCACCCGCAAAATCATGTTCTACAACCTGCCGGCCCGGGCCGAAGTGCGGGTGTACACCCTTGCCGGTGAAATCGTGGCAACCCTCGACCACGATGCCGCAACCTATCAGGGCGATACCCGCTGGTTCCGTGATTTTGCCTCGGGTGAGCGCATCCTGTCGGGTGGAGAGCATGCCTGGGATCTGCTTTCAGCCGCCAATCAGAACCTGGCTTCAGGTCTTTATTTATACACCGTACGCGACCGGGAAACCGGCCATGTGCAGCGGGGCCGCTTTGCCCTCATCAGGTAATCATCTTTTTTTCCATAAAACAGGGCTGCCGGAAGTTTCACAGGCTACCGTCAGTACCCCTGCTCATCCCGGCTTACCAAATTAGTGATGAGCAGCACGCCAATCTGTGAACCCTCAACCAAAAACCTCAACAGTACTATGATAAAACATATACAACTGGCTCTATTGACCCTACTGGCCGGGGCGCTGCTTTTCACTGATGTGATGGCACAAAACGGTCCGCAGGAAGTCATCATTCGTGAGCTGAACGAATACCCGACACCACTTACGAGTTTTGAAGACCTCGCCGGACACCCGCTTGCGGGCGTTCCTGTTGTTTTCGAAGCAGTGGTAGTTTCTTATCCGAAATCCTCCGGATTTGCAAGTGCTACAGATGCTAACCTCCCCGGGCGTATCCACGTTTTTGTGGAAGATATCAACGCAGTAGCAATGGGCCGTGACGGTATGGCCATGCACATTGTGGAAGGCGGCGATCAGCGCGAAACCCTCGAAAGTCTTGTGCGCGGAGATGTGATTCGCGTTGAAGGTTTTCTGACGTTTTTCCAGAGTAATGTAGCACAGTTCGATCCCACGCTGGTTACACCTATTGGTAACGTAAATTTCGATGAAGAATATGCTGATTTGGATGTACTGCTTCAGCCACGTACGATTCCGCTTTCTGATCTGAACAGCCCTGCCGGCAACGGTCAATTCACATGGAGATCGGAAAACTACAGCAAATTTATTCACCAGTATGTACGAATTGAGGGTGCTGAAATTATCAGTCGCCTTGAGAATGAAATAGGTCGTCCACGTTTCATCGTAGCAGCAGACGGAGCCGCAGCACAAAGCGTCGACATTTCATTACGTTTCCGTAACGACCGTGACAACTACGCTTTCAACCCTGAAACTGGTGAAGGCCGCGGTTACAACTACCGCCGCCCTGCTGTTGACGGGCCGTTTGTCCCCCCGCCATCAGGATCAGTTGTTAACTGGTCCGGCTTCGTAGTTGTAAACAATACAGACTTTGACAATATTGATGTTTCTCCGATTCAACGTTCACTTCGCATCGTCCCAATGGAAGACGGATTTGTGTGGATTAATGACGGCGACAACCCTGATGACCGCGTTGCCCCTCCGGGATGGCCAAACGACCTTGTAATTCTTGGCTTTGCGCCCATCGTTGAAAACCTGAGCTTCCCTCAGCCTGCCCTTGCCGGCGCACCCGTTGATATTTCCGTTGACGTGCTTCTTCCTGAAGATGATTACACCCTCAACAGCGTAACCCTCACCTATACTGCGCGCCCATACACGGCAGACAGTGGTGAAGAAGTTTCGGTTGAAATGTCACAAAGCGGCAACACTTTCAGCGCTGCGCTTGGCTCCTTTGATGCCTTCGATATTATTGAATTCAGCATCACTGCTGTTACAACTACCCCTGACGGAATTCAGACAACAGCTTCTGTGAATGATGTGATTTACATCGAGTCATCCACACAAACCTTCCCGGCTGTATTCAGTCCTGCCGGGGGTGAGTATGTGAACTTTGTTTCTGTAAGCCTGCTAAGCCCGACCGATGAAGCTGCCATTTACTTCACTACCGACGGCTCAGAGCCTACTACTGCATCAACGCTGTACACTTCTCCGATCCTCGTTGAAGCGACCACAACGATTAAAGCCATTGCTGCTGCTTCCGGCCTCGAAAACAGCCTGGTTAATGAGCGTGTTTATGAGATCGAAGTTGAGATCGAAGAGTTCGCTACCCTCGCAGGTCTTCGCGGCGGCGACCGTGACGGTACCCTCTATGAGTACACCGGTGAAGCCGTTGTGACCTACTGGCGCTCAGCACGTAACCAAAAGTACATTCAGGATGCTTCCGGTGCGATTCTTATTGATGATGCTCCCGGCCGTATTTCTGAGTTCTATGCCATCGGCGACCTGATGACCAACGTTCGCGGTGATCTCTCGGCTTTCCAGGGTGTGATTCAGTTCCGTCCGGCTACCGATCCCGGCGGACCGGTTGGTAACATCGACTTTGTGCCCCCGCTAATCACCCTTGCTGATATTACGATTTCTGAGAACGAATCGATGCTGGTGCGTATCCCTAACGTAACCTTTGTAGGTGCTGAAGGGCAGTTTGCCGGCCTTACCAACTATCAGATCACGGATCCTTCGCTGGGCGAGGATGAAACCCGCATCCTGCGTACCAACTTTACTGAGGCAGATTACATCGGCCTTGATATCCCGCAGGGACCGTTCACGCTCACAGCCCTCGTTGGTAACTTCAACGGCACGCTGCAGATGATTCCGCGCTTTAACACCGATTTCGATCTTGGTGCCACAAGCACGGAAAACACCGAGCGCCCAACTGAGTTTGCTCTTGAGCAGAACTACCCGAACCCGTTCAACCCAACTACGAACATTCGGTACACCCTGGCTGAAGCCACCAATGTAACGCTCTCCGTGTATGACATCCTGGGCCGCCGGGTTGCAATGCTGGTGAACGAGCATCAGGCTGCCGGGCAATACATCATTAATTTTGATGCTTCCCGCCTCGCGAGCGGTACCTACATTTACCGCATAGACGCGGGTACTTTCGTATCAACGAAAAAAATGATGCTCGTGAAATAAGCGGAGCATCTGCTACTTACTTCAACGGGAAGGGCGCTTTGGTGCCCTTCCCATTTGTTAATCTTGCCATTATCCATGCGTACGATACTTGCTGTTGCCGGCCTGCTTGCAGGAATTCTTTTTCTTGCATCCTGTGATGCCGGTTTCGACGGAAACTTCAATGAAAACCAGCCTCCGCGTACTTTCCTCACGGTGAATGAAATAAACCTGCCGGAAGGAACCCGACTCACGAGCCAAATCAATATTTCATGGTGGGGCGACGACCCCGACGGGTATATCGTTGGCTATGAATTTCGTATCGGGGACGACGATGAGCAGCCCTGGGTTTTTACCACCAGAACCGACAGCCTTTTTGTGCTTCCCATTGAGGAAGGCAATACCGATGCGGACGTCCGTTTTACGGTACGCGCTGTTGATAACGAAGGTGCTGTAGATCCGGAGCCGCCCAACCTCGTCTTTCCAATACGGAACTCACCTCCCAATATCCGGTTCCGGGCCCTTGAAACACCGCCTGATTCCACTTTCCGTGTGTTCAGTTTTGGATGGCAGGCCTCCGACCCCGACGGCGATGCCAACCTCAACCGCATTGAAATGGCCATCAACGATACTACGAGCTGGCAGTCTGTACCGCCTGATGTTTCTTTCATCACCGTGCGGGTAGATGATACCGTTAGCCCTGTAACGAGCCAGGTTTTTCTTGGCCGCGCGCTGAACAGCTCCGATCTTTCATTCGATACAATTAACCTGAATGCAGATAACACATTCTACATCCGCGCGGTTGATAATGCGGGTGCCTTAAGCGAGGTTGTTTCCTACGAGTGGTACATCAAACAACAGACCTCACGGGTGCTGGTGCTTAACGATATTCAGGGGGACACCAACTTCCAGATCGTACAGCAGCACTTTGACCTGCTGCGAAATGTGGGGATCAATCAGTTTGACTTCATGGATATAACTGACGGGGTAACGACCGGCGGCCGGCGCGTTGTGTTATCGCGGGCTTTTCCAGACCGCTCCCTCGGTAACCCGACCATCAACCTGATGCTCGCTGAGTGGGATCATATCTACTGGGTTTCCAACAACCTTGACCGGAATGTAGGCTATGCGCTTGAGCTAACCGTTCGCTTTTTTGAAAACGGCGGAACTATGTTCATCAACATCCCGACCCGTGACCTGCCCGCAGATAACCCCTTGTTTCAGTTCCTGCCATTCCAGCGAATGGAAGTACTGCCTTCGGGTCAGCAGAGCTTTTTCATCGCCAACAACTCGCTGATAGAACCCACCGAATTTGTGAGCAACCCGCCTTTCCTGCAGTTCAGGAGAAACCTGCTTTCCTACTACCCGCTCATTCCATTCGGAGAAACAGTGCCGCTGTTTGAGGCCGATTTTAAAACACGGGCAGCAGTTACGGGCTTCATTAATGATTTTGGCGGCTCCAAACTGATTTCAGCTACCAACCCCGACGAAAGTATTCTTTATTTCGGTGTTGATTTAAGAGAGTTCACTGCCGACAGTGAACTCACGCGGCTAATTGAGATAACATGCATTGAAATACTTGGTTTTCAGCAATGAAAAGAACGATACTTTTGATGACGGCCCTGTTCGCAGCCCTTTGGCTCTGGCCCGCTGCCGTTAATGCCCAAAATACCGGTAACATTACCGGCACCATTATTGACCGCGACGACCGCGAAACCCTTATCGGGGTGAATGTGATTGTGCGGGGAACCAGTTTCGGAGACGCCACCAACCTCGACGGGGTGTACAACATCCGTAACATCCGGCCCGGCGAATACGCCCTGGAGTTCAGCTACATCGGCTATGAACGCATTCTCATTACAGGCGTGCGCGTAGTTGCCGGTGAAACAACGGTACTTGATGTTGAGATGGGGCTTCAGCCGCTCTCAACCGGTGAAGAAGTGCTGGTAATCGGCGAGCGGCCTATTTTCGACATCGAAAAATCATCCACCTCAACAAGCCTGAGCCGGGAGCAGATTTCCGCAGCCCCGGTTCGCCGGGTTGATGAAGTAGTTGGGATGACTGCCGGCGTTGTGCGCGACCCCTCGGGCCTGTACATCCGCGGCGGCCGCGCCAACGAAACCGGTTTTGTGATTGACGGTGTTTCTGCCCAAAACCCGCTTGCCGGTACCGGCTTCGGTCTTGATCTCGGTGCCAATGCCTTCCAAAGCGTGGAAGTAACTACCGGCGGCGTTGATGTGGAATTCGGAAATGCAACCTCCGGTGTAGTGAGCGTGCAGACGCAGTCAGGCGGGGAGCGCTTCACAGGCAACTTTGCCCACAAGCGGGATAACCCCGGCCGCATGACCGGTGCAAGCTCCAACTTCTTTACTGATATATACGATTTTACGCTCGGCGGCCCTTTTCCGCTTACGGAAAGCATTCTTCCTGCCCTCGGTATTAACCTGCCCGGCTCTATGTCGTTTTTTATGGCTGGTCAGGTAAATGTAACAAACGAATTTATGCGTCAGACGGCCGATCAGGTGCAGAGTTCTCTCATCAATAACACGTTCTGGTCGCCCCGGCAGGATAACCGCTACAGCGGCCTTTTTAAACTCACCTACCGCATCAGGCCGGGTATGCGACTCGAAGCGGCCTACAACCGTTCTCTGGTAGTGAACCAAAATACCCGAATGCTTCAGATTATCGGGGATGATGTTCAGATCCGTCCCGGCTATCAGTTCTTTTTCGGGGAGAACCTTGATAACGCCAACACCTATGCCAACGACAGCAACATGGCGTATATCAAATGGACGCACGCCGTAACCAACTCCACGTTCTACGATGTGCAGCTGAGCCGTTTCTTCACCCGCCTCCGCGCGGATGCCAACGGCCGGAACTGGCGCCCGCAGTTTGTGGACGGTGAGTTCGACGCCGCAAGCATCATCACGTTCCCCATTGCGCCTTTTCCGGCTGGTGATCAGTTCACCTACGCCCTGCCCGGCGACGGGTTTGCCAACAATGGCGGTATAGCCTCTCTCTGGCACGATCACTTCGCTGAAGAAATCACTTTCAGAGGTACGGTAACTTCCTTTCTTGCCGATAACAACCACCGCCTGCGTGTGGGGCTCGAAATGAACTTCAACAATTACCAGTGGATCGACATCAGCCGACCATGGGTGGGTGCTCCGATTCAGATTGATGACGACACCGAAACACAGACCGGCCGCCTCGGCGCAACTTCTGATATCTGGAATGTACGGCCTGCCCGCGGCTCGCTTTTTGTGAGCGATCAGATCCGCTACCGCGGCCTCATCGCCAATATCGGAGCCCGCCTCGAGTACTGGTTTCCGGGCAGCTATGTTGATAATTTCATAGATGATCCGCTTTCGCCCATCCCGGATGTGGTGCGCGAAGCTTATAAAAACGAGACCTACAGCCTGTTTGGAAACCGTTTCAAAATGCGGCTTCTGCCGCGTATCAACGTGTCGTTCCCGGTGCGGGAAAACATGGTGATGTATTTCAACTACTCCCATAAATCGAAGCTGCCCCACCCCACACACGTGTACGCCGGCCTTGATCCCTTCTATCAGGATCGCTCCTTCCTGAGTAACCTCGGGAACCCGAACCTGAACCCGGAGATGGATATCTCCTACGAAATCGGTTTCCGGTATCAGCTTACTGCCAACGATGCCCTTAACGTAACGGCCTTCTGGAGCGATAAATACGACTTTATTACCGCTGAGCGGATTAACGTAATTGATGCTGCCGGCCGTGAAACCGAGCGTACCTTCCGTGTGAACGGCGATTTCGCCCGCGTGCGCGGTCTTGAGCTTTCCTACCTGAAGCGCTACTCACACTTCCTGCAGGGGTCGCTAAGCGTGACCTACTCCCGTGCGGAGGGCCTCAGCTCGACATCCAACGATGCCCTCACCAACATTATCTCAGGCGGACAGGATTTTGGCAACAACATCGAAACACCTCTGGCCTGGGATCGCCCGTGGGACATCAAAGGAAACATCATCTTTACCTGGGATCGCCCCAACGACCCGCTATTCGGTCTGCCGCCGCTCAATCAGTTCCGCCTGTTTCTTTCGGGTATGTACCGAAGCGGTATCCGCTATACGCCAATGGTATTCCGCGGCAACGAGCGTAACCCGGTAACGGGCGTGGAAGACTGGCGCCCGATTTACGAGCGTGATCCCGATCCGAACCGCCGATTCTCTGAAGTCGGTGAGCCATGGATCATGTTCGACCTCACCTTCGAGCGCTGGATTAACATCGGCAATACCCGCCTGCGCGGATCGCTTGAAATCACAAACCTCTTCAATGCGAAAAACGCTGCCATTATCAACCCGGTAACCGGCAAAGCCTACCGCACGGATTACCCGACCGATCCTCAGGCGCTGATTGCCCTCCGGGAAGACCGCCGCTTCGACGTTCCGGCCAACGTGCGCGACCCGCGCTACGTAGATCCGCGCGACAACAACAGCCCGGCCTTCCTCAACCCGGCCAATTTCCTCGAACAGCGCCACATCATGTTTGGCCTTGCCTTTAATTTCTGATAGCTGATGACCTTCATCATGTCTCATAAAAAAAGTACAAAACGATCTCTTCACGCCCTGGGCGTGCTCGTAATGCTGCTGTTGTTTGGATTCGCAGACACGGTTCAGGCGCAGCGCAGCATTATCCCCAGTCTGGGTAACTCCCGTTCCGGTACCTCAGGTTTTCAGTTTCTCAAAATTAACCCTGATGCCCGTTCATCTGGTCTGGGTGCTTCAAATGTAGCCGATGCGGCTGATGCTTCCGCTCTGTACCTGAACCCGGCGCTTGCCGCTCAGATGCGCGGAAATCAGATTCAGCTCGGGCACACGCAGTATTTCACGGATATCTCCCTGAATTACGCGGCCTATGTGCACCGTATGGGCAGCATGGCCTTCGGGGCCTCACTGCTGTACCTGGATTCCGGCGACATTAACGAAACTACCGAGTTCAATCCTTTCGGAACCGGCCGGACCTTCCGCGCCATCAACATGGCGGCCGGGCTTACCTTTGCACAGGAGCTCACCAACCTGTTCAGCTATGGCGTAACCTTCAAATATGTGGAAGAGCGCATCGCCGAGTTTGAGGCGCAGACGGTCGTTTTCGACGTCGGTTTTTTCTACCGCGTCGGGGATACGGGCCTGCGCTTTGCCGTGGGTCTCAATAATTTCGGGATTGATGCGAGCCCTTCAGGTGAAGTGCGCCGCCTCGACCTGAACGGAGAAATCCGTGAAACGGAATTCGAAGAAGTATCACCGCCAACAACCTTCAAAATGGGAGCGGCCTATGATGTATTTACCGGTGATAACCTCTCCGTAGTAGGCCTGGCGCAGATCACCAACCCGGCCGATAACGCCGAGCAGTTCAGCTTAGGCGCTGAACTCATCTACCTGAATCAGTTTTACCTGCGGGCGGGCTATGAGTTTGGTGTTGATGAAGCTTCTCTGCCCAGCTTCGGTGTCGGATTTAACCTGCCGGTGCTCAACTACAGCTTGGGCCTTGACTACGGTTTCAGCACCCGGGACCGCCTCGGAAGCCTGCACCGCTTTGCGCTCAAATTCAATCTTTAAGAAAGATAAGCTAACCCGATTATGAAGCAGTTCTTTACTACCCTTTTTCTGTTTGCGGCCGCCGTGGCATTACTCACCGCCTGTGAGGATATGTTCGGCTCCAAACAGGACCGCATAACCGACGAAATTTTTGAGGATGGCCGGCTTGATCCGAACCTGATTGTGGAAGATGTGGGCTACGTTGCCCTGCTCCCGTTTTGGGATATCTTCAACAAGCCAACCGACATTTTTGTGGGCTATGACGAGCTTGTGTACGTAACCGATGCAGACGGCCTGCACGTGCTCGACCGCGCCGGCCGCCGCTACCTCACCCTGAGCGATGCCGGTGACTTCGACATCAGCACGTCTCAGAACGCGAGCCTGCGCAACGCCGTAGCCGTTACGCAGGACCGCCTGCTGAACGTTTACGTGGCTGCCCGCTACGACACCGTAATTACGGCCGTGAATCCGGACATTACCTGGAACCTGCCGGCAGTGTACAAAATCAAAAATGCAAACGGCGCCGGCCCGATCGAACTCGTACAGGTAATGGTGCATCCCTTTATGGACGCCAGCCGCGCAACGACCGCTTCCCAGCGGAACCGCCTGAACCGGAACATTCCGGATAATGACGAGCTCGTTCAGATCACCGGTCTTTCGACCCTGGCCAACAACGAGCTGTACGTAACCCGCCGCGGTCCGCGGAACCGCACCGGTGAAGCCATCACGCAGGACAACACCGTGTTGATTATGAGCCCTGTTGCCAACAATCCGGCCCGCATGCGCAACACGAGTCAGATCCGGGCACTCAACCCCAACTCGCCCTCGCTCACCAGCGCGATCGACCTCACCGATATTGCAACTTTTGCCACGCCTCCGCAGCGCGACAACGTACCCGCTGACCGCAGCTTCCTGATGTCGCAAGGCGCCCCAGACCCGGATAACCCCCGCGATATACCGTTTCGCGTACTTTGGGTGAATGCGGTGAACACGCCTGACGGTATCGAGTACCGCTCCAACCCCAACCTGCTGAACCGCGACACGACCCGGGCAAGAAGTTTCCTGTACGACCAAAACCGCTTCACCAATCCGAGTGGCATCGCTTTCTCCGGCGACGAGCGCGCCCACATCTTCGTAGTGGATGCGGCCCGCGACAGCCTGTACCTGTTTCAGTCGAACGGCATCGAAGGCGTAAACCCGCCGCCGGGCTCCTCCGGTACCCGCGCGATCAACGTCTCCTTCGGCGGCACCGGCAACGGCGCCCGTGAATTCGACAACCCCTCGGGCGTAGCTTACTTCCGCCGCATCGTGTACGTAGCCGACACCAACAACAACCGCATCTCCCGCTTCCGCCTCAACACCGATTTTGAGTAGCAATTCGGGACAGAAGCGCAGCACAGCACTAAAAATTTACCGAGCATTACCACCACAAAAGGCCGCCCCACACCGGGGCGGCCTTTTGTGTTATTGGGGGTGAGGGGACGGGAAGAAAGGAAAAAATGACGGAATAAATTTTTTTTGTTAAGGGCTTTCACCTACTTTAATATAACAGTCGAAGCTGCATAAGTAATTACTTATACGACTTCAAATTTTTGCACTATTAACCACCCCTTTTGGCACTTAATAACCACCCGGAAGATGTTTAAGTTAGAATTTAGTGAGTTATACGACTTGGAAAGGTGGGATTGGGTTGTTCAATAAGGCGCTATAGTGCATTAAAAGCGAGCGTCTTTATAAGGGTAATTTCAGGAAGAAGTTACCCAGACAAATCTTAATGAGAGTAAATTTATTTGTATCTTACCTTTGTTTTAAATACGAAAGTAATTCTTACTCTTGACTTTTTCATGCATGTTTAGTCCAAACATTCCATATAATGACCTTCCACCACTGCCACCAGATGTAGATTTGGAAACTAAGCCTGTAATGCGCAAGCTTATAAAAGCAAGCCGTGCACTGTCAGAATTGAATGGTGCACTCACTAATTTACCAAACCCAACCTTATTTCTGGATACCATTCATCTTCAGGAGGCAAAATCAAGCTCTGAAATTGAAAATATAATCACTACGAATGACGATTTGTACCGTGACATAATAGCTGATAGAAAAGCGGGTGTACTAGCCGTTAAAGAAGTCTTGCGTTATAAAGAGGCTTTGTGGCTTGGGCTGGAACGCATAGAGAAGCGACCGTTTATTTCTACAAATCTTTGTGTAGAAATGGTTCAGTGTATAAAGCAGAATTCCTCTGGTATCCGAGTCACCCCAGGCACAGTTTTGGCTAATTCTGAAGGAAAAGTGTTGTACACGCCTCCAACTGGCGAAACTGTAATTCGTAATAAAATGTCCGAATTAGAGCGTTTTATTAATGAGCCGGATAACTTGGATCCACTTATAAAAATGGCTTTGTTACATTATCAATTTGAAGCGATTCATCCGTTTGCAGATGGAAATGGTCGAACAGGTAGAATTTTGTTGCTTCTGTATTTGAAGCTCTCAGGTTTACTACAAATTCCAGCTATTTATTTAAGTGAATACATTATTCGCAACAAGTTGTCATATTATGAGCTATTGCGAGGTGTAACTGAAAGGCAAGAGTGGGAACCTTATGTGTTATATATGTTGGACATGGTAGAAGTGATAGCGCAGCGTGCATTAAAGCAGATTCACGCTATTTCAGAACTAATGGATGCTGTTGGTGAGCAGATAAAGGAACAGGTGCCATTGGCTTATTCCAAAGAGCTTGTTGAAATTTTATTCAAGTTACCATATACAAAACGCCAAGTATTGTCTGATGCTGGTTTAGGAACCTTAAAAACCGTAGGAAATTATTTATCCCAATTAGAAAGAGCTGGTATATTATCATCCGAGAAATTGGGTAAAGAGAAGTTCTATATCAACAAAGCACTATTGAAGCTCTTAGCCAAACCATAAAGATGGATGCACTATAACAAGCATTTCGTGCGGACGGGTAAGTAATTGTTACTTATGATCTTATATGATCGTCCCGCCGCACAAATGCCAAGCCGTTATGGTGCTGTAGAAACATACGTGTTTGAAAAATGTACTCAGCATATTTGCTATTCAACGGCAAAGCAGAAATCCTGAACTATGAAAGTCTCGTGTATAAAGAGGCCACAATCACAAGTCAAAACCACCAAAAAACCCTCTCCTAAATCTCCTTTCCGAAACTGCTTTTTACCACATACCGCAGCCCCCCCAAAAACCAACAAAAGGCTGCCTCTATCTCAGGGGCAGCCTTTTTTGGGTTCAGTTCAGGCCCCACAAAAATGTGAAGGCCGACGCTGCAAAAATATTGCAGCATGGGTTGAATCTATCAAACCGGGGGCACACCTGCAACCCAAATAATCAGGCGGTTACGTAAAAAGCAGCTCCGGTACCGAAAGCTGCCGCTGCCTCAAAAACCATCACCCCAAAAAACAAATCCCTTCCCAAGCTCCAAAGCCGGAAGCCATAATCTCAAATCATCGAATCTTCAAATCCTCGAATCCTCGAATCCTCAAATCTATCAATCCTCAGCGCACGATTATCCCCGTAGCGGTGAGCGTTGCTTCAAGGGCATCGCCCTGCGCCATCCGGTGCAGTTCGGCTTTCAGTTCGAGCAGCTCGCGCTCTGCTTGTTCCCGGCGCCCGGCCGGAAAGGTATCCAGGTTATCGAGCAGAAACTGAAGCTCCGCCAGCTCGGCGGCATATTCCGCATCTGAGATCTGCGCGTACACGCCGGTCATCGAAAGCCGGATTTCCGCCGGAGCCGGAAACCCCTGCTGCGTTTCGTAGCGCGGATACTCCGCCCGAAGCTCAACCGTGCGGCCGAACCTGTTCAGCGACCTGAACCGGAAACCCGCCAGCTGCAGCCGTTCCGCATCCATCCAAAATACCGCCTCCCGAAGCGGGGCCTCTTCCATACCTGAAAGCAGCGGCGTTTCACGCAGGGCCTGAGCATCGAGCGTGAAGCGCATCACCCCAAGGCCGTTTAAGCTGTCGGCCTCCGCCACGGCACTGCCCAGCAGGGCACGAAGCTCATCCCCCAAAAACTGCATGAAGCTGAAATAGGCCAGCAGCTCATCCCCCTCATCCGGAACCAAAACGGCTTCTCCCTCCCGCACTTCCTTGCGGAGCCTCACCGTTTCGAAGGGCTCGCCCATGGCCGTGTAGCGGATTTCCACAGTGTGCACATCTGCCAGAATCTGCTGCTGATGCGCAATCAACTGCTCAATAACTTCCGCAGCAGGGGAGGGGGCGCCGCCTTTATCATCCGCTGCCCGTTCGCCTGCCTGCGCCTGTACAACAGCCGTGCCCGTCAAAACTCCGGGGAGGGCGATGCAGGAAAAAATGAAAGCGATAATAAAAAGTGTGACGCGCAAAACAGAAATCAGCAGAGGATTTAAAATGGGGGTAATCTTAAGGATACCAAAAATCAGCCGCACAAAAAAAGGCTGCCTGAAAACAGGCAGCCTTTTTAAAATTAAGCGGTTAAAAAAGCTACTTTTTCTTAAAAATCAAATTATCCAGGGCAAATTTGCCGGGACCTATCAGCGCAAGGCTAATGAAAACGATGCCCAGCTCCAGCGGATAGGCAACTTTCGGCATGAAAGGATCGCCAATGCCAATGTGAAGCATCACGGCAACAAACATGGTGAAGGCAAGTCCCGCAGCGGCAAGCCGGTGAAGCAATCCCAGCATCAGAAAAATGCCGCCCAAAAATTCGGCCACGGCAGCCATCAGTCCCCAGAAAACAGGCCAAAAGGTAATCCCCAAAAAGCCCATCGCCCCACCGAGCTGTTCCCAGGTTTCCGGACCGCCCATAATTTTGGGATAGCCGTGCAGCATAATCATAAAACCGATGCCTACCCGCAGAAGAAGCAAGCCGGCATCACGAAGCGTATCGTTAAAATAGTTCATAGCAAAAGGATGATTGAATAATTTATTAGTTTAAACAAAAATCTGACTATTTCTGTTTAAATACAAATCAACGAAATATCATTCAAAAAAAAATCGCCGCCTGGATATACCAGACAGCGATTTAAGAGCAAAAGGTAAGAAAGCCTATTCTTGTACTTCCTCCCGGAAAGTATCACTTGCCACAATTACCACTTCGATGCGGCGGTTAAGGGCACGGCCTTCATCGGTCGCATTATCCGCAATCGGCTCGGTGAGGCCGCGGCCTTCCACCACAAGCCGGCCGCGCTCAACACCCAGCGACGCCAGGTAATCAGCCGCCGAAGTTGCACGGCGCTCACTCAGGCCCAGATTGTAAGTTGCAGAGCCCACATTATCGGTATGTCCGATAATTACGATATCGGTATTGTCGAAACGGTCAAGACTTTCGGCCAGCGACTGCAGGTTGCCCCGCGCTGTAGGGGAGAGCTGTGCCGAATCAAAGCCGAAGAGCAGACCTGAATCAAACTTAATCGCAATGGCCTCGCCCACGCGCTCAATAGAAGCACCTTCAATTTCCTCAGACAGCTCACGCGCCTGACGGTCCATCTGCGAGCCGATAATTGCACCTGCGGCGCCGCCCACGGCGGCCCCGATAATGGCGCCTTTGGCTGTATCGCCCAAAATTGCACCTGCAACCGCGCCAACGCCTGCGCCTGCACCCGCGCCAATGAGCGCACCCCGGCCAATATTGTTACAGCTCACCGCAAAAAGCAGCGAAAAAATGAGTCCAAGTTTTAAAAATGTTCCTGCAGAAAGTGTTCTCATAGAATTGAAAAGATGATATTATGCTGTTCATGAATTGATTTCACTATGCCAAATATAAAGCTAAAGCAGCTAACATAACGAATGCTTCCCAAAGGCAGCCCTTCGCTGCTGCATCATACTTCACGAAAAACGGGCAGAAGTATTAACTTACAGAAACCCCAAAAAGTACCTGCTCTGCTATGGCGCTCCGGCTCATCGAAATTTATACTCCAAAAGAAAAACCCGACCTGCACGAGCGGCTCGACCGCGAAAACATGATCGAAATGTGGGTTGATGACATGCGCGACGGCCGCAAAATCGCCCGCGTGCTGTGCGAAGTCGAGTACTCCGAAGCCCTCATGCGGCAGGCTTCCGAAGCAGGGGAGGGCTACGATGATTTCCGCGTAATTCTGCTCAGCGTAGAAGCCACCATCCCGAAAATCGAAGCCAAAGAGCCGGAGAAGGAGCCCAATAACCCCATCAAGCCTTCCGGTTACCCCGCCGGCACAAACGGCAGCGACAAGGTGTACCGCATCTCCATCGTCGAGATGTATGAGGATATCAAAGAGATGATCGACCTCTCCTGGGTTTATGTCGCCCTCACCGCCATGAGCACCATCGTAGCCGCCACCGGCATGATGCGCGACAACGCCGCCATCGTAATCGGCGCTATGGTTATCGCGCCCCTGCTTGGCCCCAACGTGGGCCTGTCGCTCGCCACCACCCTGGGCGATCAGAACCTGCTCAGGCAGTCGCTCAAATCACTGCTCACCGGCTTCAGCCTGGCCTTTGCGCTCTCGGTCGGACTCGGCCTGCTGCTGCCCGTCGATCCGGATGTGCCAGAACTCCTCTCACGCACCGAAGTCACTTTCGCCGATATCGCCCTCGGCATGGCCGCCGGCATCGCGGGCGTGCTCTCCTTCACCCGCGGCATCTCCGCAGCCGTAATCGGGGTAATGGTAGCCGTAGCCCTGCTGCCGCCCCTGGTCGCCACCGGCCTGTACCTCGGTACCGGCGAAACCGCCCTCGCCCTCAGCGCCGCCCTGCTCATGATCACCTACGTGATCTGCTTTAACCTCGCCGGCATCATCACCCTGCTCGCACAAGGCGTAACCCCCAAAACCTGGCGCGAAAAACGCGAAGAAACCCGCTTCAGCCCCTACGCCATCGTCGTTTGGGTCGTGCTGCTGCTGGTGATGAGCGCCATCATTTACTTCCGCTGATGAGGCAGCTTTTTTATTTTTTTTGGACGGGTGAAAAAGCAGCGGCCTGGCCTTTACAGGGCTTAGCGGGGGTACTCCTGCTGCTTGCCCTCACCGCCTGCCGGTCTTCGTCGGCATTGCCTCCCAAACCTGATCACAGCGCGTCACGGGCCACCGGCCTCCCTGCCCCAACATTTGTGCAGCCAACGGTGCTGCAACCGGCCCCCGGCGACACCCTCCGCTACGGTCAGCTGATGCCCGCTGCCGGCCACATCCACGCGCTGCTCGTCTTTGCCCGCTTCGACGGCGACGATGCCCCCATGCCGCTCTGGGAGGAGCGCCCTGATCCGGCCTCCCCCGAAACCGTCCCTGCCTGGATGCACCACTTCATCAGCCCCACCCTTCACCACGCCCGTGCCCAAAACCGCTACGAAAACCTGACGCTGTATTTCGATCAGGCCTCCCTCGGGCGCCTCGCGTTCACCGGCACCGCGGCCTATGTTGGGGTGCCCGATTCCCTCTACGGCCGCAGCTACGGCGAAGTGAACCGGCACGTTCTGCAAAACCTGCTCGGCGACGGCGACGACCGCTCGCAGCCAGGCCGCCTCACGCAGCCCTACGACGCCTTCGACCGCTGGCGCACGCCCTCGCCCGGCCTGCACATCTATGAAGCCGGCGGCGCCTTCGATTACGTGATCGTCGTCTATCGCCGGCCCGACCGCCGCGCACATCCCTTCGGCGCCCGCTGGAACGGCATCGCCGCCCTCGGCTCCGGGCAGATCGAAGTCGGCGGTGGTTACCGCGTAAACGCCGGCTGGGCAGCCGGCAGCGGACAAACGCTCACCTTCACCGGTACGGAGCAGGCGGTCGGCTACCTCATCCACGAAATCGGGCATCACCTGCTCGGGGCGGCTCACCCGTATGTTGGTGCCGGCGGCACGCACCCGGCCTACTGGGGCCTGTTCCACACCTACCTCGCCAACCAGAGCATCAACGCCTGGGAGCGCGAAACCCTCGGCTGGGGCCGCATGCAGCGCATCCCGGCCTCTCAACCGGACACTGCGGCAAAACAGGTCCGGGAATCCGGCACCGAACCAAACCCCGCGGCCGAGCCCGCTCCACAGTCCGCCACCACCGAAGCCCTCCCCCGGAAGGAAGCCCCCCGCGCCTACACCGAAATAACGCTGGCCGACTACTACACCACCGGCCATGCCGCCGCCTTTCAGCGGCCCGACGGCAGCCTCATCATCTTCGAAAACCGGCAGAAATTGCATCAGCTCTCCGGCGGACCCGGCACCCACGACCTCGCCACCACCAACCCCAACGACCGCGGCCTGTTTATCTACGAAATCCTGCCGCCCTACAGCAGCCGCATCCACAACATCCGCACGTTCCCGGCTTCGGGTCATCATGTTTGGGAGCTCACCGGCACGAGCATGGCCTGCGGCTCGGCGCGGCCCCAACCGGTATTTCGTCGGGTCGCCGAACACCCGCAGGGCGTTTCCTACCGCGACAACTTCCATATCGAAACCGAAGATTCGGTGCTCGCCGCCAACAATCCCTATCCGCTCTACCACTACGAAAACCACGACCCGGAGCGCTGCATCACCCACACCCGCGGCATGCACTTTGAGACTGCATTTGGTCCGGCATCGGAAAGCGGCAAAACCCTGTTCACGCCCTTCACCAACCCCGCGGCCCTCGACCGCAGCGGGCGCTATGCCGGCATCAGCGCGTGGATCCCCGCCCCGCCCGACAGCGCGGGGAAGCTGCGCGTCATCTTCTCCGAAGATCCCTTCTTTACCGGCCTGCCCGAACCTCCGGAAATCGCACAGCACCTCTTCTTCACCGAAACCACCCGCATCCCCGAAAACGCCAGCCTCCGCCTCACCGGCGAAGCCCGGCTCTACATCAGCCCTGGCACAGAGCTCCAAATCGTCGGCGAACTCATCCTCCCCAACGGCACCCGCCTCACCGGCCCCTGGCCCGCAGCCCGCCTCACCGCTGAGCATCACCAATGGGTGAAACCCCTGCCCCCGCTCCCCCAAACCGTAACCCGCGCGCCATACGGATCTCATGGTCCGCGATAATGGCCCGCGGATTGGGCGGATTGGTCCGGATTTGCGCGGATTTTATTTCGCGCAAAGCCGCAAAGGTAAGCAGTAAGTTTTTTGAGGCTTTTTGAATTAGTGATCCGATGGAAAACAGCCTGCATTGCCGAATCGGCGGTAAGCACCAATATCCCGGAGGGATATCATATGGGTAGAAAAAGCGCCGCCCCCTCTAAAATTTCGTGTGCCGTAGGTACACCATATGTGTAACGAAGCCTGAGCGGGTTTTTAAGGCTTGCCGACATGGGCAC
>NZ_JAIUMX010000075.1:0-17725 GCF_022565315.1 Cyclonatronum sp.
AGGCCTGCTCAGACTGAAAAAACAAATTAGCACGTTTATTATCCCTGAACGACCCGACAGGAGCTACCCAAGAAGGACTAAACAGGGCAGGTACCGAAAATATAAATAAAGTTAGTGCCATTACTCTAAAGAGGGGAATTATGCGCGCCGGGGTGTCTTCGTAGTACCGCGAAAGAATTAGTGCGGATTTTTTGGTGCGGGATGCGCTAAGCTCTTCGGAGGCTTCCCGACCCGACTGCACCATTTCATTCAGCAATCCATTACACCAAGCTTCAAGCACACTGCTGGCCGCCGGCTGTCCGCTTGTTGCCGACCGTGACCCGGACCGGCCTTATCTTTTTGTGAAAGCAAAGCAAACACTGACTCCTAATCCCCGGCGACCCTGAAGGGGTCCCATATTTATAGAAAACATGGCCCCAAAAATCATTCCGACCCCAACGGGGTCGCACTTTCGGCAAGCAGCTCATCAAAAACGAAATTGCATTCAAAAGCCAAACCTGATTCCGCCCAGCAGGTAGTTCACCCATGCGAAGGTGTAAACATCATCCGTATCCGCTCCGCCGTCCAGAAAACGATAACCGGCAAAAAAACTGAAGCTATCACCAAGCCGGTAATCCGCCTGAAAGCTCACATCAAAAGCGCGCCCCTGCGGCGCAAGGAGGCCTTCGGCATCGAGCACAGCGGTGAGCCGGTCTGTAACTGTGGCAGCCGTGCGGAAGTGAAGCAGCGGCACCAGACCCAGATCCGTGTTGGTTTCGCGAAGCGCGCCCTGTGCAAGCTCAATTTTAGCATCGCGCACCAGCAGGGCGGCTCCCGCGCCGATTTCCCAGCGGCTGTCGCGGTAAAAATCGTAGCGATAAGTCGCCCGGTAGGTGTTGAAACGGTAGGTGCCCTGTGTGGGCAAACCTGACGCGAATTCCGAGTTCTCAAAGAAAACCGGCTCACTCAGGCGTCCGGTACCTGATTGTGAGAGGGGTGCAAAGAGCAGCCGGAGGTTATGCCGCTCCCCGAAGCCGATATTCAGATTCAGCCTGAGATAGGCTTGTGCGCCAGTTCCGGTGAGCTCAGTTAGGTCGAACCTTGTGCCGCTGTCGCCGGGTATGCGCGCTTCATTGCGCGAAAACCAGAACCCGCCGCTCTCAATGCCGATTCCCAGCCGGATTCCGGACAGTGGCTCTGCCTGCAAAACCATCTCATCGGTAATTACAGGTTCATCGGTTGCCTGTGCGTGAAGCGATGCGGGTACAGCACACAGCATGATGAGAAAAATAAGCATCACGGCCGGTGATAGTTTTGACATTTCACCGATACGCACTGCTGCTGTTTTGAATTCGGATTTTGGAAGTCTTCTTGTGATCATCATGATGTGAAATATAGTCTTGTGAATAGTTTGTGTTCAGATAAACCGCCCGATATTTTATTCGCGGCTAAGGTTCTGCGCTTCAGTAGTTTAATTTCTTTACTGATTATCACAACATTGCGGACATAACATCAATTCCGTTTTTATCGTGAATCCTGGCCCGCCCCGGGGTGTTTGCACGAACATGATTCATACCGACATACTCATCATTGGTGCCGGCCTTTCCGGTCTGCTTACGGCTTCCCTGCTTCAGCAGCGCAGGCCCGGGCTCCGCATCACCATTCTTGAAGCACGCCCCAATGCCGGTGGCCGCATCCGTACCCTCCGCGCTGAAAACACGGCCCCGCTCGAAATGGGTGCAACCTGGCTCACCAACGATCATCCCCGCCTGATGGCGCTCCTTAACCGGCTCGGTCTTGATGTGATGCCGCAGTACACCGGCCCGGAAGCTGTTTACGAATTTTCAGCCGCGCAAGCACCCCAACGGGTGCAGCTGCCGCCGGGTGAAAGCCAGAGCTATCGCGTGAAAGGAGGCACGGATCAGATCATCAGCGCGCTGCTTAAAGAGTTTGGTCCGGAGCAGCTCATTTGCAGCTCCCCGGTCCACTCCGTTAGTGCACAACCTTCTGCCGGAAAGGAATCGGACGGGCACGGTGGGCTTGAAGTCCGCACCCCCGATGCGGTTTACAGCGCCGCACTCGTTATCAGCACCCTTCCGCCGAGGCTGCTGGCTAACAGCGTAACCTTTGATCCGCCCCTGCCTGAGCCCTTTATGCGGATTGCCTCCCAAACCCACACCTGGATGTCTGATTCCGTTAAAGCGGGCTTCACCTACGCCGGCGCAGATCCGTTCTGGCTGAAACACGGCGCCGCTGGCACGCTGTTCAGCAATGCGGGACCGCTCACGGAGTTTTACGATCACTCTCAGGGCGGGCATTATGCCCTTGCCGGTTTTATGCACCCCGATATGGCAGGTCAGACGACAGAAACGAGGAAGAAACTCGCTCTCGGGCAGCTTACCCGCTTGCTCGGAAAACCTGCCGCAGATTATCAGTCTTATGCGGAGTGTGTCTGGAAGGATGAGGTTTTCACCCACAGTCCGTTCGCAGGTTTCCTGGTACCCCATCAGAACAGTGGTCACCCGGTATTCCGCGAGCCGCTCATGAAGGGGCGGCTCATCCTTGCCGGCACGGAAACGGCAGCATCACATCCGGGCTACATGGAGGGTGCCGTTGAAAGCGCCGGGCAGGCAGCCAATTCGGTCTTTGAGTATTTAGGGACTTCCGCATAGCAGCGATAAACTCTCCAATTTGCTGATGTTATGGCGGGATTTTGGTGATGGAGCATTTCCCAAAATAAATCTGCGCGAATCCGCCATCATCCGTAAAATCTGTGAGACATCAGCACGTATGGGGTGTACGTGTATGTTTCCGACTCGTATATCACAAAAAAAGGCAGCCAACCGAAGCTGACTGCCTTTTGCGAAAATAATACTGCGGAAGTGTCTGAAACAGAAGATTACTCTTCGGTTGTTTCTTCGCCTTCGTTATCCGATTTTTTCTTGCTGCCCCGGCGCGTTCTCTTACGCTTGGTAGCAGTAGTTTCTACACCTGATTCGTTGAAGTCAACGAGTTCGATCAGTGCAGTAGGGGCACCGTCTCCGGAACGGGTACCGAGCTTAATAACGCGGGTATAGCCGCCGTTACGCTCGCCGATAACCGGTACAATATCATCAAAAAGATGGGTTACTGTGTACTTGTCATTCAGAAATGAAAATACAAGACGACGATTGTGTGAATTGTCCTCTTTCAAAGCGCGGGTGATGAGGGGCTCAACGTAGCGGCGGAGCTCCTTGGCTTTTGGGAGGGTCGTAACGATTTTGTGGTTCTTAATCAGGGCGTTACTCAGCGCACGCATGGTTGCGTTACGGTGTGCATGTGTACGTCCTAATTTTCTGCCTCTTACCTGATGGCGCATTACGTACGTTCCTTATAAATTTTTGGTTTTATCTAAATACTTGGCGATGTCCATTCCGAAGTGCAGGTTTTTCTCTTCAATAACTTCCTGCAGCTCATTCAGAGACTTCTTACCGAAATTCCGGAAGCGCAGCAGCTCTGACTCATCCTTCGAAACAAGTTCAGAAATCGTGTTGATGTTTGCTGACTTCAGGCAGTTGTAGGCCCGTACAGAGAGGTTGAGGTCTTCAATACTCGTGCGGAGCAGGTTTGCGATGCGGATTGATTCGGCATCTACTTCCTCTTCTTCCTGAGTGAAGGGCTCTTCAATTTCTTCGGTAATAAATTTCTCAATATGATCTTTGAGAATTTTACCGGCAATAGTGAGGGCTTCCTTCGGGTTCACGGAACCGTCGGTAGTTACTTCCATGATGAGTTTTTCGTAATCGGTACGCTGACCAACACGCACATTCTCAACATTATACTTCACCGATTTAATAGGGGTGAAAATAGTATCGATAGGAAGGACTCCGATATCTGTTTCCTCTTCGATAATGTTTTCTTCCGAAGTAACATATCCGCGACCGCGCCCCATATGGAGTTCGATACGAATTTCGCCGTCTTCGGCAAGCGTAGCAATATGATGATTCGTATTTAGAACGGTATATTCTGCGCTTGAATCATTGATATTGGCGGCGGTGAAAGTACCGGGGCCTTTAACATGCACATTAATTACACCGGAACTTTGCTCAATCTGCTTAAAGCGCACGCCTTTGAGGTTTAGGATGATATCATAAACATCTTCAGAAACCCCGTTAATGCTTGAATATTCGTGCTTAACACCATCTATTTTAATAGCGGTGATGGCAACGCCAGGGAGAGATGACAGCAGTACCCGGCGGAAAGAGTTACCGATTGTAACACCGTAACCGCGTTCTAATGGCTGTAAAACGAATCTACCAAATGTATCGGAGGATTCATCAACCATCAAGCTGTTTGGCATTTGGAGATTTGTATTGCTCATAAAAACTTCTCGTACGGTTAATTCAGATTACTTGGAATAGAGCTCGACGATAAGCTGCACATTGATATTTTCCGGGATATCTTCCATTTCCGGATAATTCAGGAAGCGACCGCTCATCGACTTTTTATCCACCTCGAGCCAGTTATACCGGCTTTTAGGGCTTGGCGCGAGTGATTCATTAATCACTTCGAGATCCTTGGATTTAGGGCGAACACTGATGATATCACCAGGGCGCAGGGTGTAAGACGGGATGTTTACCACAATACCGTTTACAACAATATGACGGTGGGTTACGAGCTGACGGGCCTGACGGCGTGTTCTTGCAAAACCAAGACGGAAAACGGTGTTATCAAGGCGGGCCTCGAGATATTTCATAAGGTTTTCACCGGTAACGCCTTCGCGTGCACTTGCTTTTTTAAACAAGTTGCGGAATTGCTTTTCGAGCAGACCGTAGGTGTACTTTGCTTTTTGCTTTTGCTCAAGCTGTACAGCGTATTCAGATTTTTTCTGGAATCGGGATCTGCCATGCTGACCCGGGCCATAAGGTTTTCTTTCTACCGCTTTACTGGGGCCGAAAATGGGCTCTTTAAACCGGCGGGCCTTTTTCTGCTTGGGACCTGTATATCTTGCCATGTTGAATTAGTATAAAATTGAATTAAACTCTTCTTCTTTTGGGAGGGCGGCATCCGTTGTGCGGGATCGGTGTTGTATCCTTAATGGAATCAACTTCAAAGCCAATTGCACCAAGTGCACGTACAGCTGCTTCTCTGCCTGTACCGGGGCCCTTAACAAACACGTTTACTTTTCTAAGTCCCATTTCGTAGGCAACTCTGCCGGCGGTTTCGGCACTGAGTTGTGCTGCATAAGGAGTGTTTTTGCGAGAGCCTTTAAAGCCCTGATTGCCCGCAGAAGACCATGAGATGGTATTACCGCTCGTATCAGTGATGGTAACAATCACATTGTTGAACGTAGCCTTAATAAACACCAGGCCATTCGGATCAGATAGCTGCTTTTTTTTCTTTTTAGCGGCAGCTGCTGTTTTAGCTTGTCTTTTTGCCATTGTATGCTTTATCTGTTATGAATTACTTACGGGGTGCAGCTTTCTTGCCAGCTACGGTTCTTCTGCGGCCTTTACGGGTTCTCGCATTGGTTTTCGTGCGCTGCCCTCTTACCGGAAGTCCTCTTCTGTGACGCAGGCCGCGGTAACAGCCAACATCCATCAGGCGCTTAATATTGGCATTCACTTCTGAACGCAATGCACCTTCAAGTTTGAAGTTCTCATCGAGATACTTACGGATCTCAATCACCTCATCTTCGGTCCAGTCACCGACTTTGGTGTCCGGAGAGATACCAAGCTCCGTAAGTATGTGGTTTGAGCGGGTTTTACCAATACCGAAAATATAGGTGAGACCAATAAGCCCGCGTTTTTGCTTTGGTAAGTCGATACCTGCTAATCTTGCCATAATTGATACTGTTTTCTGGATTAACCCTGACGCTGTTTATTGCGGGGATTTTTCTTATTGATGATGAAAATGCGTCCTTTCCGGCGTACAATTTTGTCGCTGGATGCTCTTTTACGGACTGAAGATTTCGTTTTCATAATATTTATTTGTAACGATAAGTGATTCTGCCTTTAGTTAAATCGTAAGGAGACATTTCAACAGTTACCTTGTCGCCGGGTAATATTTTGATGTAAAACATCCTCATCTTACCTGATACGTGTGCAAGGATTTCATGACCGTTTTCAAGCTTCACTTTGAACTGCGCATTAGGCAATGCCTCAATGATGGTTCCTTCCTGCTTAATGGGCTCTTGCTTGGCCATACTTAGGAATTTCTTTGATCTAATTGAATTTTGGTTATTTCCTCAATATACTGAAAAGTTGACAGAATTTCAGCAACGCCTTCCCTGACAACCACGTCGTGCTCAAAATGAGCCGACTTGCTGCCGTCAGCTGTTACGATAGTCCAGCCATCGCGCAGCGTTTTCACTTTCCAACTGCCCATGTTAATCATTGGCTCAATGGCGAGTGTCATTCCGCTGCGAAGACGTTTACCGGATCCAGGCTTTCCAAAATTAGGTACTGAGGGCTCCTCATGCAGTGATTTGCCCAACCCGTGCCCAACAAGATCCCGAACTACTCCAAATCCGTTTTGCTCACAGTGCGACTGTACTGCGTGGGAAATGTCTCCGATCTTATTCCCGTGTACAGCTTGCTCAATACCGAGATAAAGTGATTCCATTGTTGTAAGAAGTAATTTTTTCTCTTCTTCCGTGCAATCACCTACGATATATGTGTAGGCTGAATCACCAAAATAGCCATTCAGCTCAACACCACAATCAATCGAGACCAGATCACCTTCCTGTAGCTCATACGCGCCGGGAAAGCCGTGTACCACCTGATCATTAACCGAAATACAAAGCGTGGCAGGGAAAGGATTTTTTCTTGGTCCGTACCCCTTAAAGGCTGCCCTGCCGTTGTTCAGCCTGATGTAATCTTCGGCTACCTGATCAAGCTTTGCCGTTGTTACACCCGGTTTCACATGCTTCGCTACCTCAGCATGAGTTCTCGAAACGAGCTGCGCGCTTTTGCGCATCAGCTCAATTTCGTACTCACTCTTCAAATACACCATTACATCCTTCGTCTGCCTTTAATTCGGCCGGTCTTCATGAAACCGTCGTAATGACGCATCATCAGATGGCTTTCAACCTGCTGAAGGGTATCAAGACCTACACCGACAATAATCAGAAGGCTTGTTCCTCCATAAAACATTGCGAAACCAGGAGTTACACCGAAGTTAGCCACTATAGCCGGCAGAATTGCAACTGTTGAAAGGAACAGGGCTCCCGGAAATGTAATCTTGGTAAGTATATTGTCGATAAACTCGACCGTCTGCTTACCGGGTCTTACACCGGGTATAAAACCACCCTGACGTTTCATAGTATCAGCCATTTCCTTGGGGTTAATTACAATCGCGGTATAGAAAAAGGTGAAAAACACACAGATTGTAAAGAACACAATGGAATAAGTAAGCCCTGTGAAATCGCCGGACCATCGGGTAAGGTTTTGCACGGTTTCATTTGTAGGGAAAAACATACCGAAGGTACTCGGAATGAACATGATGGACTGTGCAAAGATAATTGGCATAACGCCTGCAGCATTTACCCTGAGCGGCAGGTACTGCGTCGTTCCGCCATATACTTTGCGGCCAACAACCCTGCGGGCGTACTGTACAGGTATTCTGCGCTGACCCTGAGTGAGCAGTACTACTGAAGCCGTTACAAGAACAAGCACCGCTACTTCAACAAAAACGATAATTGCATTAGCCTGCGTGTTCCATTCGTTCATGAAGTTGGTTGGCAGGGCAGCGATAATACCGATCATAATGAGCAGTGATATACCGTTACCGATACCACGTTCCGTAATACGTTCACCAAGCCACATTACAAACACTGTACCGGCAGTAAGCACAATCATACAGTTGATAATGAATGCTGTGCTGCTTACAACAATGGCGTCAGGTTGTGTAGCCAGAAGGTTGATCCCAAAACCAATCGACTGAATGAGCGTGATGAGAACCGTACCATACCGGGTTAACTGATTGATTTTGCGTCGCCCTTCCTCACCTTCGCGCTGAAGTTTCTGGAAGTACGGTACCACAGCACCCATCAGCTGAATGATAATGGCGGCCGTAATGTAGGGCATAATCCCCAGGGCAAACACGCCGGCACGTGCAAAGGCACCACCAACGAACAGGTTAATTAACCCGAGGAAATCCGTTGCCGGACCGCCGCCTGACTGAGCCAGGGCAGCTGCATCAACACCGGGCATGGTGATGAAGGTACCCACACGGAATATTAACAGGATTCCTATCGTGTAGAATATCCTGTTTTTTAGTTCTTCAATTTTGAAGATGTTTTGAAAATTTTCAATCAAGCTCATCAGATAACGAAGCCGTTTTTATGATTCTGTTTTGGTTGAACTATCGGCTGCTCCGCTTTTTACAGCTTTAACACCGATGTTTTGGCCAACTTTTACCGTAGAACCACCAGCTTTTTCGATGGCTTCTGTTGCCGATTTGCTGAAACCGTGGGCTTCAATCGTAACAGCGGCGGAAAGTTCTCCTCTTCCCAGAACTTTAACGAGGTCTTTCTTTCCAACAAGACCTACTTTGTTAAAATCACTGATTTTAATATCAGCGGAGAGCTTGCCTTCTTCCATAAGTACCTGAATGGTATCCAGGTTTACGGCTTTATATTCAGTCCTGAACGGGCTGTGAAATCCGAATTTAGGTACCCGGCGCTGAAGGGGCATCTGCCCGCCTTCAAAACCGCTCTTGTAGGAGTAACCGCTTCTGGATTTTTGCCCTTTATGACCACGGCCGGATTGCTGACCCAGACCGGAACCTTCACCTCTACCCACACGCTTAGGCGTTTTCAGGTTTGGTTTAGGTGCTTTTAAGCTATGTAATTTCATCAGTTAGATATCCTTAAGAATGAGGTTATCAGCCTTCGAAAACCCGTGAAAGCGGGATTCCTCGACGTTGTGCAATTTCAGAGGGTTCAACAAGCTGACGCAGGGCATCAATTGTTGCCTTAACCATGTTGTGCGGGTTGGATGAACCCAGTGACTTGCTCAGAATGTTGGTAATTCCGGCACTTTCAAGCACTGCCTTTACAGGGCCGCCGGCAATTACTCCGGTACCTTCTGAAGCAGGAATGAGAAGTACTTCACCGGCACCACACTTTCCTACAACTTTGAACGGAATGGTTCCCGTTGAGGTAATGGGCACACGGATCAGGTTTTTACGGGCGTCATCAACACCTTTCTGAATGGCATCAGAAACTTCATTGGCTTTACCCATACCGTTACCGACAATTCCTTCCTTGTTGCCGACTACAACAATAGAATTAAAACTAAAGCGACGGCCCCCTTTAACTACCTTAGCTACACGGTTAATGTGCACCAGGCGGTCTTCAAGGTTAAGCTCATTGGCTTTGATATTATAATTACGACGTCTGAATCTTGGCATTAGTCCTGTAATTTAGAATTTGAGTCCGCCTTCACGTGCACCTTCCGCAACTTCCTTAACTATACCATGGTAGGTATAGCCGCTGCGATCGTACACACAGGTTTCAATATTTGATTCTTTGGCGAATTCGGCGATTTTAAGACCGATGAGTTTCGCTTTTTCCAAACCTGCTTTGCCGTCGAGCAATTCTTTCAGGTCCGGACTCAGTGTTGATGCATGCGCCAGTGTAACAGCGTTCTTGTCATCAATAAGCTGCGCATAGATATGCTTAGAGCTTTTAAATACAGACAGGCGTGGTCGCTGAGGAGTACCGGAAATTTTGCTCCGAACCCGTCTGCGGATTCTATCTCTTTTAGTGATATTTCTGTTAACCATAATCTTAGTTTATTATCTACCTGCTGATTTACCTGCCTTCTTACGAACATACTCTCCAAGGTACCGGATCCCTTTACCTTTGTAGGGCTCAGGTTTGCGGAGAGAGCGGATTTTAGCGGATACCTGACCAACCATTGCTTTATCGGCACCGGAGATAATGATGCGCGGGTTTTTGGTAGTCTTTGTATCAACTTCTATTGTTATGCCCTGAGGCGGCACAAAATAGAAAGCGTGAGAATAACCGAGAGCGAGTTCAAGTACTTCGCCATTAAGTGTGGCACGATAACCTACACCCTGGATTTCAAGAACTTTTTTAAATCCTTCAGACACACCAACAACAAGGTTGTTCACCAGAGAACGATAAAGACCGTGGCGTGCGCGGCTTGTTTTGTCGTCAACTTTTCTTTCGAGGGAAAGCGTATTGTCTTCGAATTTAATGGTAAGGCAGGGATCAACTTCAAGCGATAATTCGCCGTTTTTCCCCTTTACAGTGATGCTGTTACCCGTAAGGTCAATAGTAACCCCTTCAGGTACAGTTATGGGCAAAATTCCTATACGTGACATTTCAAAATCCTGTTTTTAGTAAATTTCGCAAATTATTTCACCGCCAACACCAAGCTTACGGGCTTCCTTATCGGTCATTACGCCCTGAGAGGTCGTAAGTATGGCAATTCCGTAGCCATTAAGTACACGGGGTACATCCTGGGAAGAGCAATATTTTCTCAGCCCTGGTTTTGAAACTCTGTCAAGTTTTTTGATAACAGGAGTTCCGTAATGATCGTATTTGAGGAATACACGGATAAGTCCCTGCTTGTTATCATCGATATCCAGATAATTCTGAATGTAACCTTTATCGTGGAGAATCTGCGTGATAGCACGCTTCATTTTAGAAGCGGGAATATCCACGCGGCGGTGTCCGGCCCGCTGAGCATTTCTGATTCTCGTCAGATAATCTGCTATTGGATCAGTCATGATTTAAATTATAGTGTGTGTAAATATTATTGGTGTTACCAGCTTGCTTTTTTGATGCCGGGCAGATCGCCCTTCAGAGCCATTTCTCTGAATTTTATACGGGAAATACCGTACTTGCCGATAAAACCGCGACCACGGCCGGTAATACTGCACCGGTTGCGAAGGCGGGTCGGGCTGGCATTGCGCGGTAGTTTTTGAAGGCCTTCGTAATCACCGGCTTCTTTTAAAGCCTTGCGCTTCTCGGCATACTTCTCTACCGTTTTCAGTCTTTTTGCATTGCGTGCAATCCAGGATTTTTTTGCCATATCGAGGGTTATATCAGTTTTTATTGCGTTTTACGAAGGGCATTCCAAAAGCCTTGAGAAGCTTGATAGCCTGCTCGTCATTCTCGGCTGTGGTCACAAAAGTGATGTTCATACCATGAATCTGGTCAAGCTTATCCGTATCAATTTCAGGGAAAATGGAGTGTTCCTTAACGCCCATTGAGAAATTACCCCTTCCATCAAAACCTTTGTCGCTTACGCCCTGAAAGTCCCGTGTTCTGGGGAGGGCCAAGTTAATCAATCGGTCGATAAATTCATACATCTTGGACTGTCGCAGAGTTACTTTACAGCCAATAGGCATTTGCTCACGCAGCTTGAAGTTCGAAATCGACTTTCTTGCTTTAGTGAGTACCGGTTTTTGACCGGTAATAAGGGCAATATTAGCCGCTACATCATCAAGACGCTTGCGGTCGGTTATTGCTTCACCCACACCTACATTAATAACGATCTTCTCAATTTTGGGTACTGCCATAATATTTGGCAGAGAGAAATCTTTAATGAGTTGGGGTACAATCTCGTTTTTATAAACGGTATAGAGTCGTGCTTCAGCCATAGTAAAAGAAATTCCTATTTGTCGAGGACTTCACCGCTGAGCTTGGAATATCTCACCCAGCGCGTTTTTCCGTTTTCTTCAAGTTTTTTTCGGCCCACACGAGTTGGCTCGTTGCTGACCGGATCGAGCGGCAGTACGTTGGATACGTGAATCGGCATTTCCTGCTCGATTCGACCGCCCTGCGGGTACTGCTGATTAGGTTTTTGATGCTTCACCTTTACGTTGATGCCTTCTACAACAACACGCTCAGTATCAGGGAAAACCATCAGCACCTTACCGGTACCTCTTGAGGCGCCGGAAATGACCTGCACCATGTCGCCTTTCTTGACATGGAGCTTATTTTGTTTATTAAATTTGCGAGGCATAAATCCTTACCTGTTTGTGTTAGAGTACTTCGGGTGCCAGGGATACGATACGCATGAAGTTATTTTCACGCAGCTCGCGGGCTACAGGTCCGAAAATACGTGTTCCAACCGGCTCGTTATCCTTGTTAATAACCACAGCGGCATTCTCATCGAAGCGAATGTAGCTTCCGTCGGGCCGTCTGTATTCTTTTTTGGTTCTTACCACTACCGCTTTCACAACATCACCCTTTTTGACGTTACCGCCGGGAAGAGCTGCTTTAACGGAGCAGGTAATCAGGTCGCCAACACGTGCATAGCGTCTTTTGGAGTCGCCAAGCACTTTAATGCACATCACTTTTTTGGCACCACTGTTATCAGCAACCGTAAGTATTGTTTGCGTTTGTACCATGTTTTATTGTCCTTGCTAAGTAATGTGTGTTATTTGGCTCGTTCAATAATTTCAACAAGTCTCCAGCGCTTGGTTTTGGAAAGCGGGCGTGTTTCCATAATGCGAACAAGGTCGCCAGGATTAGCCGCATTTTCCTCATCATGCGTCATGTATTTTTTCGTCTTGGTAATGAACTTGCTGTAAATCGGGTGCTTGATCTGGCGCTCAACAGCAACAGTAATGCTTTTATTCATACTGTTACTAACTACGCGGCCGATCCGCTGCTTTCTTTCTTTGCGTTCTAAATTGTCTGACATAATTCAAATAAGATGTAGGGCTGATACTTAGGCTTGTTCTTTTTCTGCAATGATTGTTAGCAGACGCGCAGTATCCCTGCGAAGCATCTTAAAGCGGGCCGGGTTTTCGACCTGACCGGCAACAGCTTTGTTAAAACGCATTTTCTGAAGGGCACTTTCATTTTCTTTCACCCTTACCTGCAGTTCTTCCAAAGACAGTTCACGTAATTCGTGTGGTTTCATCTTTATAATTCCTGAATTTTATCAACTACCGTTGTAGTCTCTACGGGTGAGCAGTTTCGTTTTAACCGGCAGCTTAAACTGAGCCAGGCGCAGTGCTTCATAAGCAAGTTTCTGGCTTACACCGGTAACCTCGAACAGTATCGTTCCCGGATGAACTACCGCTACGAAGTGATCAAGTGCACCTTTACCTTTACCCATTCGGGTTTCAGCAGGCTTACTTGTTACAGGTTTGTCGGGAAAAATCCGAATCCAAATCTGACCCTCACGGGACATTTTCCTTGAAATTGCGATACGGCAGGCTTCAATCTGACGGGCAGTGATATACTTGGGCTCAAGTGATTTAATAGCAAAATCACCAAACGCAATTTTATGACCGCGACCGGCATTTCCTTTAATGCGGCCTTTGTGTACGCGTCTTCTTTTAACTCGTTTTGGTTCTAACATAAGTATAATCCGTTTATGCGATTAAAGAGACTATTGTCTGGGTCGGCGCTGACCTCTTCCGCCGCCGCCGCCATTTCCACCTGCACCACCGCCACCGCTACCACGTTTCCGTCGGTCGCCGGTATTTCTGCGGCCGCCACCGCCTCTGCGGTTAGCACCAGGGCCTGCTTTTTCCTGCTTAGCGGTAATGGTTGAAGGAGACAGATCTACTTCACCAATGATCTCACCTTTAAAAATCCATACTGATACACCAATACTGCCGTAAATAGTCTGGGCAGTGTGGTTGTAGTAATCGATTTCAGCACGAAGCGTATGAAGCGGTACCCGACCTTCTTTATACTGTTCGGTACGTGCCATTTCAGCACCGCCCAGGCGGCCGCTGCATTTCACTTTAATACCTTTTGCTCCCATACGCATAGCTGAGGCTATGGCAGTTTTCATTGCACGTCTGAATGAAATCCGCGCTTCAAGCTGCTGAGCAATGTTTTGTGCAACAAGGCTCGCATCAACTTCCGGCCGCTTAATTTCACTGATGTTAATCTGAACATCTTTATCCGTGAATTTCTTCAGCTCGTTGCGGATTTTATCCACTTCTTCACCGCCTTTTCCAATAATTACACCTGGACGGCTGGTAAGCAGTGTCAGCAGTACACGCTTTGGTGTACGCTCAATGATAATTCGGGAAAGACCGGCGTTACCAAGGCGTTTGCGCAGGTATGTACGAAGCGCAAAATCTTCCTTTACGTTTTCAGCCGTATTATTTTCCGTGTACCAGTTGGAATTCCAGCCACGAATAATTCCAAGTCTTAAACCTACCGGATGTGTTTTCTGACCCAATGTTTATTCCTCTATGGTTTCGGATTCATCTTTCTTTTCAACAATCACTGTGATGTGGCTCATACGCTTGCGGATAGGATGCGCTCTGCCCTGCGGAGCAGGCTGTATGCGCTTAAGCGTTGGGCCTTCATCAACCATAATGGTTTTGATCCTGAGGTCGCTCATTTCAATGGCTTCATCTTCAAATTTATCCTGAAGATTGGCTGATGCTGAACGAATAACTTTGGATACTTCAGGTGCGCCGGCTTTATTGACGTGTTTGAGCTTGTTCATCGCCATTTCAACATCCATGCCCCGTACAAGATCAGCCACAAGGCGCAGCTTGCGGGGTGCTCTGCGCAGGTAGCGCTGAACGGCTTTAGCTTCGTATTTAACGGTTGGTTCCATAGGATTTATCGTTTTTTATCACCTTTCTTAACCGGGTGACCCTTGAATGTTCTTGTCGGAGCAAATTCGCCAAGTTTATGACCTACCATATTTTCAGTAACATAAACAGGGATAAACTGCTTTCCATTATGCACGGCAAACGTAAGACCCACGAAATCCGGCGTAATCATAGAGCCTCTTGACCAGGTTTTGATCACTTTCTTGGATTTGGCTTCCAGGCTTTGATCTACCTTCTTCTGTAGTTTGAAATGGACGAAAGGTCCTTTTTTTAATGATCTTGGCATATCCTGTTACTTTAGATTCCGTCTTCTTACAATGAATTTGGATGACAGCTTGCGGCGGTTGCGTGTCTTTTTGCCTTTGGCAATCTGCCCCCATGGTGAGCGCGGGTGCCCTCCGGAAGCTCTTCCTTCACCACCACCCATCGGGTGATCGACCGGGTTCATGGCAACACCACGGGTTGTCGGGCGAATACCCAGCCAGCGGCTGCGCCCTGCTTTACCCAGGGTTACATTCATGTGGTCCAGGTTACTTACCGTTCCTACGGTTGCAATACATCTGCCCAATATCATCCGAACTTCACCTGATGGAAGTTTCAGCGTTACATACCGGTCTGATTTTGCAATAAGCTGAGCCGAAGTTCCTGCACTGCGTACAATCTGACCACCTTTACCGGGCTGCATTTCCACATTGTGTACCGTAGTACCAAGTGGCATGTTCATCAACGGCATAGCGTTAGCTGTATCAGGAGCTGCGCTTTGGCTGCTAACTACTACATCACCAACTTTTAGCTTGTTTGGTGCAAGTATGTAGCGTTTTTCGCCATCAGCGTAGTGTAGCAGAGCGATGCGGGCCGTACGGTTCGGATCGTACTCAATGGTAGCTACCTTGGCAGGAATATCAAATTTATTCCGTTTGAAATCGATAATACGGTAACGACGCTTGTGTCCGCCACCCTGATGCCGGGTAGTAATCCGGCCGTGATTATTACGACCGGCTTTAGAATGAAGCTTCGCAAGCAGTGATTTCTCAGGCTTGTCCGTCGTGATTTCGCTAAAATCAGGCGCTATTCTATGTCGCGTACCAGGTGTTACTGGCTTTAATTTCTTAGTAGGCATAGTTCAATGCTGATTAAATTTCACTGAAAAAGTCTATTTCCTGGCCTTCTTTCAGCGTGATGAAAGCTTTCTTTTGCTTCGCTGTTCTTCCGGACAGGTATCCGCTTTTGGTAAAACGGCCTTTAGGTTTGGTTGCTGTAATAAGCGTTCTCACCTTCAAGACCTGTACTTCAGGGTACATGCGTTCTACTTCAGCCTTTATTTCAGGCTTGGTTGCGTCAATAGCTACCAAAAAACAATATTTACCTTGTTTTTCCTGAATCTTGGTGAGCTTCTCGGTGATGAGCGGCTTAATTAAAACTTTACTCATGCTGCGGCCTCCTCACTTTTATCCAGTACAGATGTTAGCACATTTAATGCTGATTCGGTAAGCAGTACAAAATCAGCGTGCAACACTTCGTAAGTAGATGGTTTATATGCTTCAAGTACTGAAACACCGGGGATGTTACGCCCTGATTTGTACAGAATGGTATCTGTAGTTCCGGTAAGAAGGAGTACTTTCTTGCCTTCGAGTTTCAGATTTTTGAGCACAGTAAGCAGTGAAGACGTTTTCGGAGCTTCAAAACTGAAGTCTTCTACAACTACTACTGCATTGTCCTTAGCTTTATATGTGAAGGCTGACTTGCGGGCAAGTTCCTTCATTTTCTTGGTAAGGCGGATTGTGTATGCACGCGGGCGTGGTCCGAATACGGTACCGCCGCCTTTGAGCAGGGGTGAACGCAGGGTGCCGCGACGTGCGCCGCCGGTACCTTTCTGACGGAATGCTTTTTTACCGCCGCCTCTTACCTCAGTTCTGCCTTTTGTTTTAGCAGTACCTTGGCGCTGATGTGCGAGATATGCTCTCACATCTTCATAAACCAGCGTATCTCTGGGCTCTATAGCGAATACTGATTCGGGCAGCTCAACTGTCCGGCCGGTTTCAGTACCGTCCGTTTTGAGTATGTTCAATTTCATTTCTGTTTTCCCTTTCCGTTCAAGGATTGTGAATTTCTACGAGACGGCCTTTGGGACCCGGAATTGCGCCTTTTATCAGAATCAGATTTGATTCAGGCAGGATTTTAACCACCTGAAGATCTTTCACTGTAACGCGCTCATTTCCTGTTCGACCACCCATTCTAAGGCCTTTGAAAACCTTAGATGGTGATGATGCCTGACCGATTGATCCCGGGGCTCTCTCACGGTTATGCTGACCGTGCGTACGACCGCCCACACCGCTAAAACCATGACGTTTTACAACACCCATGAAGCCTTTGCCTTTGCTTGTACCAACTACATGAACACGGCTGCCTGCTTCAATTACGTCTTCAACTTTCAGGGTATCGCCGGTTGACAGTCCTTCCGGTACAAAACCACGAAATTCTTTGACGTAGCGTTTTGGAGTGGTGTTGGCTTTTTCAAAATGCCCCTGAAGAGCCTTTGAAACATTTTTAGGCTTTTTCTCGCCCATTGCCAGCTGCACGGCATCATAACCATCTTTTTCCTTACGGAAAATCTGAGTAATTACGCAAGGTCCGGCTTCGATAACTGTTACGGGAAGATGGTTGCCGCCTTCATCGAAAACGCTCGTCATTCCCACTTTTATGCCTAATATTCCGCTCATTTTTAGAAACTTATGAGGTTATCAAACTTTAATTTCAACATCTACACCGGATGGCAGCTCAAGCTTCATCAATGCATCTACGGTTTGTGTACCCGTTGACAATATGTCAATAAGACGCTTATGTGATCTTGACTCAAACTGCTCGCGGGATTTTTTGTCCACGAATACGGACCGGTTAACCGTGTAAATAGTCTTGTCGGTTGGCAGTGGGATCGGGCCCGATACCACTGCTCCGGTTGACTTCACGGTCTTGATAATCTTCTCAGCTGATTTGTCAATCAGATTATGATCGTAAGATTTCAGCTTTATTCTGATTTTCTGTTGTGTAGCCACTTATCTACCTCTTATTAGTCAAGAATTTTTGCTACAACACCTGCACCTACGGTGCGGCCGCCTTCACGAATAGCGAAGCGAAGACCATCTTCCATAGCGATAGGCTGAATCAGATCTACCGTCAGGTTTACGTTGTCACC
>NZ_JAIUMX010000076.1:0-17160 GCF_022565315.1 Cyclonatronum sp.
TATGTGGCATTGTGACTGATTTTTTAGGTCAGGGCTTGGGGTGTTAGGCGCGGCTCTTAATCGTACCTATGTGGCATTGTGACCCAAGATTGGCAAACATTGGTGAGGTTTGAACCTCAAAGCTCTTAATCGTACCTATGTGGCATTGTGACGTTAACATAGAACGGCAATTGGTTTTTTGCGTTTGCCTCTTAATCGTACCTATGTGGCATTGTGACTGAGATATAAAAGACTCATTATAAAATGCTTCTCTTTCTCTCAATCGTACCTATGTGGCATTGTGACGCCGCTGTGTGATCGGTCGTTATCCCATTTGTCGAGCTCTCAATCGTACCTATGTGGCATTGTGACTTTTTGTTTAGGTGTGGGGTTGCGGTAGAGCCCATGACTCTCAATCGTGCCTATGTGGCATTGTGACAGGGCTGCGAAAAGACTTGGCATGGGATCTTACCTCTCTCAATCGTACCTATGTGGCATTGTGACGTCTTCGAAAGCTTCGCTTCTTACTATTTCTACTTTCTCTCAATCGTACCTATGTGGCATTGTGACAAAATATCCGTTTTGGTTGTATGTGGCGATACAGAAACTCTCAATCGTACCTATGTGGCATTGTGACGCAAATCTAGGGTCGGCCTTATAGCCGTCATACTTTCCTATCAATCGTACCTATGTGGCATTGTGACCCGGAATGCTTTCCGCTTTAAGGGCAATTTTTACGCCTCTCAATCGTACCAATGTGGCATTGTGACTTTGACCGCTCGAACACGAGGGTGTGCAGGGCCTTGCTCTCAATCGTACCAATGTGGCATTGTGACATGACCTTTTTCGCTCCAACTTCCGTCACCAAGCCGCTCTCAATCGTACCTATGTGGCATTGTGACAAAGAGCATCGTGAAAGCTCCAACCGTAAATACGGTCTCTCAATCGCACCTCTGTGGCATCCTCATCCCCCATCAATCCAACCCTGAAATCCCGCACATTCCGGAGCATGCTGACCCCCCGCTTGCAGGGCTGACGGGGGTTTTGGGTGGTCATTGCGGGGGGGCGGGAGGATGGGTTTTTGGGGGAAGCCTTGAATTCGGTGTCCGCAGGGGATATCTTGACCCAAAATTGTTAATTAGTCAGTCAGTCAGTCAGTCAGTCAGTCAGTTACTTCCTTCCACATTTTACCTATGGCAAAGCACCTCACAGCGGCGAAACGGGCCAAAAACGACGAGTTCTACACGCAGTATCACGATATCGAGAAGGAAATCAGCGCGTACCTCGATTTTGATCCGCAGGTTTTTCAGGGCAAAACGATTCTGCTTCCCTGCGATGACCCCGAATGGAGCAACTTCACCAAGTATTTTGCCCAAAACTTCGAGCGCTTTGGCTTAAAAAAGCTCATCAGCACAAGCTATGCCGTTGAAAGCAAGACCTACAAGGCCGGGTATGCCCCTACTTTTTTTGAGACGGAAGCCCCTCAGTTCGATCACAGCAAGACCAAAACACACGGGAAGATTTTCACCCTCACGCGCGATACCTACGGCGACGGGAAGATTGATGTGGAGGACCTCGAATGGGAGTACCTGAACGGCGACGGTGATTTCAGAAGCAAAGAACTCATGGCCCTGCGCGATGAAGCCGATATGATTATCACCAATCCGCCTTTTTCGCTGTTCAGGCGTTTTTTGGGATGGATTGTTGAATCACAAAAGGAGTTTCTGATTATCGGAAACATGAATGCGATTACCTATAAGGAAGTTTTCCCCCTCATTAAAGACAACAAAATTTGGCTTGGGGCTACCGGCAATGGCACTGACATGGTTTTTGCCGTGCCGCCGGGTACATCCATTGATGAGAAAGACCGCCAAAAAGCAGCGCGCCTCGGCTATAAGGGGGATTATACCCGTTTGGGGAATTCGTGCTGGTACACCAATCTCGATCACGGGCGCAGGCATCAGCCGCTGCAGCTGATGACGATGGAGGATAACATCCGCTTCAACAACAAGCTTAAATCAAAGCCCGCCTATCTGAAATATGATAATTATGATGCGATTGAAGTGCCCTTCACCGATGCCATCCCCAGTGATTATACGGGCGTGATGGGCGTGCCGATCAGCTTTTTGGATAAGTATAATCCGGATCAGTTTGAGATTCTGGGTGCAACTGAAAGTGAAGGCAAGGGGTTTTCAAACGGGCTTTGGGTTGAAAGCAGTGGCGTTGCTCAGGCACTTGTAAACGGTCAGAGAGTTTACAAAAGATTATTCATTCAGCATCCTGGCACATGAAAACGACCCTCCGCACCGACATCACCGTACAAGCGCTGTGTGAAGGCTTCGTCTATAACGAGCTTGAGGGCAAGGGGCTGTTCGGACTTGCCGGAAAGCTCACCATTCAGCCGGAATATCAGCGAAACTACATCTACAACGACGGCAAAAGAGATGCAGCGGTGATCAGATCCATCCTCAAAGGGTATCCGCTCGGGCTTATTTATTTCAACAAACTTGAAAATGGCAGGCTTGAAGTGCTCGACGGTCAGCAGCGCATCACAAGCATAGGCCGCTATGTTACCGACCGCTTTGCCGTGAAAGATGAAAACGGGATGGAGCAGTATTTTTCAGGCCTCGCCGCCGATCTGAGGGCAAAAATACTGGATTCAAAGCTGTTGATTTATGAATGCGAAGGCGCTGAAACGGAGATCAAAGAATGGTTCAAAACCATCAACATTGCCGGGGTACCGCTGAAAGATCAGGAGCTGCTCAACGCGGTCTATTCCGGTCCGTTTGTAACTGCTGCCAAGGCGGAGTTCAGCAACAAATCGAACGCCAACGTGAAAAAGTGGAGCGCCTTTGTTGCGGGTCAGGTAGAACGGCAGGACTTCCTCGCCACCGCCCTTGCGTGGGTGAGCAAGGGGGATGTTTCCGGCTACATGAGCGCGCACCGATTTGAGGCGGATATCACACCGCTGAAAACCTACTTCACTACGGTGATCAACTGGGCGGCGGGGGTCTTCACCGATACCGAAAAAGAGATGTGCGGGCTGGAGTGGGGCCGGCTGTATGAGGCCTATCACGGAAAACCCTATGATCCCAAAAAGGTATCGGAAGCGGTAAAACGCCTGATGGATGACCCGTACATCAGGAGCCGGAAAGGTATTTTTGAGTTCATCCTCGGAGGGGAGCTTGATACCAAACTGATCGAAGTAAGGGTGTTTGATGATGCCACCAAAAGGAAGGTGTACACCGCACAGACCGCAGAAGCGGAGGCGAAGGGGATCTCTAACTGTCCGCTCTGCGCCCTCGGGCATGATGCCAACAAAGCAAGAATATGGAGCCTCAAAGAGATGGACGCCGATCACGTTACCGCATGGAGCAAAGGCGGCGCAACGGACCCCGCCAACTGTCAGATGCTCTGCAAAACGCACAACCGGGCAAAGGGAAACAAATAAATCACAAATACAGCTGAAAAGTCCCGCCCGCCGGCCCAAACCGGAAGGGGACCGAAACTTCTTCAGGGATGCGCTTAGCCGTACCTGTGTGGGAAGGCATGGCATAAAATGGAAGCTGCTTTAAACGGCCGTTAAACGGCATTTAAGGGGCTCTTAAACAACACAAGCGCGCGCTGTAATGCGCTACTTCTCTGGCAACTCAGATAATTTAATTCGGGCATAAGCACCCTGTTTTCCGTCTTCCGGGTGAGGCTCGATTCCTACAATCGTAATCTCTTTTCGATTCGGACCATACACCCAATAAAAACGCCTCGCTGTTTTCCCCTGATCTAAATACGACTGCCATACTTTCATGCCATACTTCCTGCTCAATGGTTCGATCTGATGCGTATGTAAGCCGGGGTGCTTGGGGTTTGCACTCAGGTTTGTGATGGCTTTACCGAAGCGATAGAATAGTTCCTGCTCGTCAGCATTCAGGGTGTTGGCTTTACGTTTCTCAAGCAACGAACGCCAAAACGCTTCCATCTCAGGCACCCCCATGCGAATAGCAAACAGGAGATTAATCCAGGAGTTTGTTCAATTCCTCCAGGTCAACCGGTCCTGACGCATTCCCCTTCTTCAGTTGGTCAATCGATTTATCGATCATAGTCAGCGTTTTTTGAGATATGGCCTCAGGATGAACCAACACCCGGGGGCTAAGCTCAATCGTACCATCCTCTTTCTCACGAACCCGGTAATACATCGTTTTTGCCCCCCGAAGTGTCAGGCGCTTCTTGGAGTCCAATCGGGCATCATATTCTTTAATTGTAGGTTCCATGATTTTTTTTTTTACTTGTAGGTAGTGCCTAAAGGTACCCAATAGTGGGATATCCCACAACAGGGCCTTCGCATCTGTTTCACTGGATATTCCGGTCCATGCTGACCCCTATCTGTGGTTTATCTTGTTGTTTTTCAAGATTATTATTGGCTTATGTTTTTCAAAAAAATATAAGGTGCAGAATTGTGGAAGTATTAAAAAAACTATGGGTCGTCTTGAGATGGGGTATTGGTTTGTTGCTTATAGCCTTTGCATTAGTTTTATCTTTTGATACAGAATCATCGGATTCATTGTTTGCTTCCTTCTACTTGTTTCTGTTTGGGCTTATTTTTATACCACCTGTATATGAAGCGGTTCGATACAAACCTCAAAGCGGGTTGAAAGAAAATTATTTGATAGACAGAATTATTGGGCGGCAGCGATATGAAAGAATACTGCTGGGTTGCCTCAATACTTACGTCAAAATTATCATTTGGGGTGCCATCATACTCAGCATCCTTTTGCTGGTTTGATTTTCGCTATTCCGGACAGGCTGAGCCTGCGGTGGTAAGTTAAGTTATGGGGGTACCGCAGCATCAGCTGGTTTTAGGGCGCCAAAACTGTCTGGCCGTTTCCACACCCGGTGCAAACGGACCTTTGCATAAGGGGAGGGCAGGGGATGGGATGGATAGCTCCCATAGACCGGAGGTGTGCGCCCGGGCGCACAGTTTGTAAAAAAGCGGAGGGAGCGGCGGAAGTCCGCCCTTGCGGATATTGGGCAGGGGGATGCGTTCCGAAGCCTGCCGCCCTCTTTTGGCCGGTGCGAAGCCGCTTCAGCAGGGGAGGGTCACTCATCACTGCGACCCAAAAGCCCGGTAACGTTACCGCACGTTACCACCGCAGGAAATCGTAAAAAGTAAGCGTATGTTTGCGTTGTGTTTAGGGAAGGTATTGCGTTCCCTGCCGCATATCTTGTCCGAATTTTGAACCTGCGTGTTGCCTTTTATACCTAAATGCCCTATTTAGACAAAGCTTTACAAATCACTGAAATCCCGGAAGCGGAGATATCCGCAGAACCCTCAAAAAAAGCGCTTTTGAGGTGTAAGGTTTCCGGCTTTCGGAACTCAGTAAAGAAGTATCCATCAAAAGTTAGGGCAACTACAGCAGGCCGGTTCAGGACCTTTACCCAACAGGGGGTACCGCTGCTGCATCAGCCGCTTTCCTTCCTTATTCTCTCCATCGCTACAGAACGCCTCACACCCAAAGCAAGCCATGAAATTCCGAATTCATCTGAGTCCCAATACCGAAGCGGTACCTTTTAACTATGCGCACCAACTGTGCGGTATTTTTCATCACTGGCTGGGCCCCAACGAGCTGCACGATATGCTGAGCCTGTATTCGCTGGGCTGGCTGCGCAGCGGTCGGGCGAGCGGCGGCGGACTCTGGTTCAGTGAGGGCACAAGCTGGGATATCGGCATCCATAACGACGCCATTGCCGAGCGGCTCGTGCGCGGACTGCTGCTCAAAGATTTCCGCTTCTACGGCATGGAGATCCGCCGGGTAACGCCGCTGGCCCCGCCCGATTTTTCATCGGGCCGGCACCGATTCCTCAGCGACAGTCCGGTGCTGCTGCGCCGCGTGGAAGACGACCAAAGCCGCACGCACGTAACTTTTAAAGACCCCGACAGCAGCCGCATTTTGCAGCAGCGCATCCGCCGCAAAGCCGAAGAGGCCCAACTACCCGAAGCCGCAGCGCTCCGTCTGCGCTTCGACCCGGCCTACCGCAACCCCAAGACCAAGCTCGTGCGCCTTAAAACAATCGACTACCGCGCCTCGGTCTGCCCCCTGCTCGCCGAAGGCACCCCCGAAGCCCTCCAATTCCTCTGGACCGTAGGCGCCGGCGAAATGACCGGCGTAGGCTTCGGAAGTTTGGGGCATACGGGGCGGTTGGATGGGAAGGGGGCGGGGCGTGCCGAAGAGCAGCGCTCATCAGCTGCCGGCTGAGGCAGGTGCCAACGGTTTATCATCCATCTAAAAGATTTCAAATTAATCCGAATTCACAGATATGCTCCAACTAAACGCAAGGCAGGGCATTTACCTTGCCGCCCTGCTGCACGACATAGGTAAATTCTGGCAGCGTGCAAGCCAAAGCCGTAAGGTGCTGCCGAATGAGGTGTTACAGCTCGAAGGGGATATTTGCCCCAAAGGGAAGGCCGGTTACGCCACCCATATACATGCCCTGTTCACCTATGCTTTCTTCCTGAAGCATCGCAGCATCATTCCGGAGTCGGTTCAGATCGCAGGGGAAACCGTAGGCATCGCAAGGCTCTCGGCCCGGCATCACCGGCAGGACCTGAATGAATGGGAGCGCATCATCATGCTTGCCGACCACCTGTCGTCAGGTCACGACCGGCGCGACGATGAGGAGTCTGACGAAGCGCAGCAGTCTGTTACGTACAAGTACAAAAAGATTCCGCTGCTGAATGTTTTCGACACGGTTTTCAGGGTCCGCAAGCCCGATGAGCGCAGCTATTTCCCGATGCAGGCCATGACGACCGGCCGCAGCAGCTTTCCGGTTCGCAGGCAGTCGCTCGATGAAAGCATGGAGCCACAGTACGCCGCCCTCTGGCAGGCTTTCGAAAAAGAGTTTGTAACACTCCCTACGGGCAGCACCAATGCCTTCCTGCGCAGCCTCGATCATCTGCTGCGCAAGTACACCTGGTGCATCCCGAGTGCTACCAACAGCATGTCAGACGTCTCTCTGTATGATCATGCCAAAACCACAGCGGTGATTGCATCCTGCCTGTTCGACAGTCATACCGCCGCACCGCTCCCCAAAAGCACGGACGCCTTAAAGGCTGAAACCGGCGGGCGTTTCACCCTTTTAGCCGGTGACTTCTCGGGCATTCAGAAATTCATCTATCAGATCAGCTCCAAAGGGGCTGCCAAAACGCTGAAGGGGCGCTCCTTCTACATCGGGCTGTTGCAGGATGTCATCATCGAAAAAATACTGCGCCTCTACGATATTCAGCCCGCCCATATTCTGATGAAGAGCGGCGGCCGTTTTCAGATGCTGCTGCCCAAAAATGATGCGCTGCTTGATGATGCGGTTTCTTTCATTCAGGAAGCCAACCTCGAACTCAGGCGGATTTTTGACGGTGTGCTGTATCTCGCAACCGGCTCGGTCGATTTTGAAGCGGGTGAGTTTTTTAAAGACGGCCGGTACAGTAAACTTGTGTCGGAGGCCTATGCCCGCATAGAAGAGGATAAGTCCCGCAGGTATGCAAGGGTGATTGATACAGATTTTTTCAGACCACAGAAAGTGAAGGGAACCTCCGCCGAGCATATCTGCCATGTTACCGGTATCGACCTCGACAAGAGCGAAGTGCGGGAGTACGGTGATGATGACGACCGCATTAAGGTGAGCCGGTATGTGAAAGAGCAGCTTGAGCTGGGTAAGGCCCTCAAAGGAGCCCGGTACCTCATTAAAACCGCCGGCGGTAAGGGAATCAGACCCTTGTTCGCTTTTCTGGACCGTGATTATCCCGGCGACCTGATTTCTTATGAAGTGGTTTCGGAGCTGAGTCCGGCTAAAATTGCCGTCCTTAAAAACGCCAACGCCCGTGTGCTAGAAATTCAGTGCCTGAACGAAACGGACTTTCTTGCGCATGCCGCTGAGCTAAGCGATGTGAGCTTCGGCTATCAGTTTTACGGCGCGGCCTGGATTCCCGAAAACACGGTTAATGACAAACCGGTTGAATTCACGGACATTGCCAAAGACGGGCAGAACGACCTCATGGCGATCGTGCGCATGGATGTTGACAACCTCGGGGTGATGTTCCGCGACGGATTCACGCCTGCAAATGATGAAGGGAAACACCGGGGCAGCATTTCCCGCTACAGTACCCTCAGCAGCCTGCTCGACTGGTTTTTCTCGGCCTACATGAACACCCTGTTTTCAGAGCATTTCAGCCGGAAGGAAGCCCTTGACGACAAGCTGACGGTGAAGGATTTCCGCAGAGACATGCCCAACAACCACATCCTGCCTGTTTATGCCGGCGGGGACGACGTGTTCCTGATTACCCGCTGGGATATGGCGCATCAGACCGCAGGTGTGATTTACGACGATTTCAAGGCCTTCACCAATCAGCATGAGCGCCTTAGTATTTCCGGGGGCATGCATGTGGTGCATGGCAAGTACCCGATTCATAAAGCGGCTCAGAATGCGGAAACGGATGAAAAGGATGCGAAGAAGCTGCCCGACGCAAGCGGAAAGGCCGGCAAAGACGCTTTCTGTATCTACGGTGTGCCGCTCGACTGGAAAGACCTGCGGCTTACCGAAGACCTGATGCGCTACCTCATTACGCAGCAGGAGGAAATGAAAAGCCGTGCGCTGCTGGGCTTTATGAGGCGCCTTTCGGCCGATTATCACGTGAATTATCACTACGGCCGCTGGCGCTGGCGCACAGCTTATCAGCTACAGCGCATGGGCAAGTCCTACAAGAAAGAAGCCGAGATGGCTGATCTTGCTTCCTGGCTGTTTGTGGGAAGCATGAATGACCGGAAGCCCACCCGCTTTAAGGGCCTCCCAATGAAACCCGAAATTATCCATCTGGTACCCCTCATAACCCGCTGGATGCAAAACTTAACAAGAACCACAACCAAGTAAGCTCATAACAACTATGGCATACAGAAGAATGCGCGATGTTGAGAGATCAATGCCCGATTGGGTGAAGTCAGGTGTGCGCACCGAAGCAGATATTGATCTTATTGAAGATATAGGCAAGTTTATAGCAGATGCGAAGCAATTAGATCGTGGCGGTTACCGCAGCGGGTTCAATGCTGTTTCCACATCTCAGATACGCATCGCTTATGGCGAGATCACCCGCCTGAAAATGAAGTTTGATGACACTTCCCTGATGATGCTGCGGCCTAAACTTGCCTATGCTGCGGCCCGGGCAAACGATAAAGGCGGCACCTATGCAAGCCTGAGTGAGATCATCAAAATTGGCGTAAATGCTGTTGCCGCAACAGAGGAACAGCAGCGCCCCAAAGCTTTTAATAACCTTGCAAGTGTATTCGAGGCGATTCTCGCATATCACAAAGCATACGGAGGCAAATAATCCATGAAAAAACTACTCAAAAAAATCTTTTTCAAAGCAGAACTCAAGGCCGTAAGCGGTCTGCACATTGGCGGCAGCAACCTTGCAATGGCCATTGGTGGCGCTGATGCCATTGTAATCCGGGATGTGCTCACGCAGGAACCCGTCATCCCGGGCAGCAGTGTAAAAGGTAAAATGCGCTCCCTTACAGAAAAGCTGCTCGGTGCTTATCAGGACTCAAATATGGGAGCAGTTAAATCCGGTCCTTACATGAAAATTGACGGCAGTGCCAAAGACATCATCCCGATGATCTACGGAAGTGCAGAAGGGAACGAGAAAAATATCCCCAGCCGGATTATTGTACGTGATGCCCGTATGGATCAAAACTCAGCAGAAGAGCTTCGCAATTCGGACCACACCGACATGCTCTTTACGGAAGTGAAGACGGAAGTGGTTATTGACCGGGTAACCTCAGCAGCTATGCCGCGGCAGCTTGAGCGTGTGCCGGCCGGTGCGGTTTTTCATCTTGAGATCGTGTTAAACATTTTTGAAGGTGATGACGAAGCCAAAATGAAGGACTATGTGGTGATGGGGCTCAAACTGCTGGAAGATGATTATCTCGGCGGTAAAGGCTCACGGGGCAGCGGTCAGGTTTCGGTTAACTGGGAGAAGTTTGAGAAATCTGTTACCCAGAAAACCTTTGATGATTACGAGAAGAACCGCGAAGCCCAACCTTATACCCCAGCGTAATGAAAACGGAAGTAGTATTTCTTAAACCTCTGGCTCCCTTCCATCTGCAGACGGGAGGGCTTGGCCATGAGTCAACGGATATATTTCCGAGGGCTGATACGATTTCTTCTGCCCTCATCTATCTGTGGTTCAGGCAGTTCGGGGAAGTACCCGGATTTCCGGAAGAGCTGCCGTTCCGCATATCCTCCTGCTTCCCGGTAGTGGTGGATGCGGACGGAAACCGCGTGCAGCTTTACCCGAAACCGATTGGCGTGAGCATCGACCCTTCAAAGGTTGAACACAAGATGTTCAAATCTATTGACTGGATTGACGAGGTGCTGTTCGAAAAATGGCGTCGCGGAGGCAGCGATTATATGGATATTCCTGAAGATGCAAACGACAAACGCCTGGCATTCGGCGGCAAGGTTCTGCTTGCCGAGCAGCGCAGCTTCACGGCTGATAAGCTCTACGATCAGCAGGCGAGAACCCGCGTTACGCTTGACAGGGTAACAAGTGCATCCGTGCCGTTTCACTATGTGCAAACCCATTTTTCGAACTCCGTGCTGTTCAGCATGCACATTCAGGTTGAAGAAAAATGGAAAGATACATTTATGGGCCTGCTCAGGCTGCTCGGCGATGAAGGTCTGGGTGCCGACCGCACCGTTGGTATGGGGCATTTCAGCGTTCTGCCCGAAGTGCTCGAACGTGAATACACCGTTAACAGAAAAGCCGATAAATGGCTCAATCTCGGTGTATTTAACCCCGGCCTCAAGGTTGCCGCCATCAATTGGGAGGCTTCGGCCTATGCCATTGTAAACCGCTCGGGCTGGGTAAGCGGCAGTTCCCTCCGGCGCTCCCCCGTTGTAGCAATTGCAGAAAGTGCACTGCTTGTTACCGGCACGGACGGGTCACCGGTAGGGTCCGTTCCTATGGTACTCGACAGCTCTTCCGAACTTATCCCCGAAAGCGACCGCATCGCTCATGATGTTTACCGCGATTGCAGGGGTTTCTTTATCCCCACCATGCTTTAAGGCAGGGTCTTTACCGGCCCGGCCTTGCCCAAACCGTCAGTTAATCCTCTGATTAATCAACATGCAAATTGACTTCCAAAAACTCACAGGCAGAAGCAGTAAGGTTCAGCCCTTTCAGTTCGAGGTTTACCCGTTTACCCCGGTTTTTGTCGGGTCGGGTGACAAACTGATTCGTAATCTCGACTTTATTACCAAAGGGGAAAGCACCTTCCTGCTTGACCTTTACAAGCTGTTCAGCCATGAAATAGATAACCTCGCTTCCCTCGAGCAGGCCATTGCAAAGCAGGACATCCAATCTTACATGGTAAAGCGCAACCTGAAAACAGAGGACTTCACCAAAAGAAAGCTGATCGGCCACTGTGAAGGTAACGAGCTGTTTATGAATGTGCTTACCGGCACCGGTAAACCCATGTATCCGGGAAGCAGCGTGAAGGGAAGCCTGAAGTCGGCTCTGTTTCACCATTATTTTGTAAAGAAAAACATGGCCGGTAACAAGCGCAGATATCTTGAGCTGATTACGAAATTCGGAAAGCCCAAAGGAGATAAATTTGCCTCTCAGGATTTGCAGAACGAGCTGCTGGTTAATAATTCTACGGGAAAGAAGGGTTTGAACCCGAACTATGATATCGGCCGGGTCATCAGGCCGGCTGACTGTGTGTTTGGCTCTGATGAAATGGAGGTCTTTAACGTAGCTGTAGTAAATGAGGTCCGGAACGGCTTTATGTGGAAAAAGCTCGGTGTAGGCCCAAGGCAGGAAAGTAATTTCAGAAACCTTCGTGAGGCTACGAAAATAGCGCTGGCGGGGGTCAGGTTAGGGGAAGATGTGTTTGCCCGCTCATCCATTAGTTTAGATCAGTCCGCCAAAGAAGCCATAAACTGGCCTGATGAAATATCAGTCCGTATGCTTGCCGAATGCTGCAATAAGCTGTCACTTGAGCTGGTTGAGGAAGATTTGATTTACTTTGAAGATGCCGCAAAAGAGATTCCGTCGCTGAGCAAAGTTGTTGAAGAGCTTGAGATCATACAGGATGAAATCAAGACTGTGATGGAAGAAAACAAAGGTAAAGACAAAGTTGCCTGGATGCAGCGCATGGGCTGGGGTTCCGGCTGGCTGAGTATGACGGGTGCCCATGCGACGGATAAAAACGAACTCCTGGACGACCTGCGTGCTGTTTACAGTAAACTGGGCCGGCGAGACGCTGAATTCCCCAAATCCCGCAAGGTTGTGCTGAGCCGCAGCGGTCAGCCACAAACGGTGATGGGCTGGCTTATGGTGGAGCAAAAGTAAGTCCTTAACCACAAAACCCGAACCTTGTGCGGGTCGGGTAGAAATAGCCCGTGCTGGGGCACTTATACGAGGATATACGGTTATCGTTTTCGCCGAAGTTGCGGGGGCGATTACGATGTGCACTCCGTAGGGGCGCCCACGAGGGACGCCCCCACTAGGACGCCCCCACGGGTTGCACGCCCCCACAATATTGACATCCCGGATTAAAATGGTTATCATGTGTATAAATACCCTATTCTATACACATAGATCTAAAAATTATACCCTGCCATGCGTACCAATATAGATATCGACAACAAACTCATGGATGAAGCGGTGAAGTACAGCGGTTTATCCACCAAGAAGGAAATCGTGCACGAAGCCCTGCGTGTGCTTGTTCAGCGCGAAAAGCAGAAACGCATCCGCAATTACAGAGGCAAACTCAGCTGGGAAGGCGATCTCGATGAGATGCGGGAAAGCAAGCTATGAGCTATGGTCGTTTGTGATACTTCTGTCTGGATTGATTACTTCAACGGTCGCCCGGGGGCGGTCGTTGACCTTTTGGACGAGCTGCTGGAAAGCGAACTCATCCTGATGCCGGATATCATCCTGCTTGAGCTGCTGCAGGGCTTTCGGTCGGACCGGGATTACCGCACCGCAAAAGCACTGCTTGCGCCTTTGCCGAAAGCTGCCGCGCTTACGCCGGAGCGGGCGGCCCGGTATGCCCTCTATTTCAGGAAGCTTCGCCAAAAAGGAATCACCATCCGCAAAACCAATGATATTGTGATTGGCGGGTTTTGTATTGAAAACCGGCTGCCGCTGCTGCACAATGACCGCGATTTTGATCTGATGGCATCGGTGCTCCCCCTGCACATCATAAATCCCACCTAACCCAAACACCTTGCCATGACCCTCCTCAGCATCATCGGCGGTCAGCCGGCACCCAATCTGCTGGCGTTCCTGCAGCTCAGGCCTTCGCAGCTCGTGCTCATTCACACCGAAGATTCGGTGAAGCAGGCGGAGGATTTTCGGGGCCTGCTCCTCACCGAATACGGTCTTAGTGGGGGAGCCGTACGTCTCCGGGAGTTTCCGGCTACGGACCCGGCGCAGATTCAGGAAAAGGCGGCAGCCCTTGCCGCGGAGCTTTGTTCAGGCGGGGAGGCCTGCTGCCTGAACTATACCGGCGGGCCCAAACCGCTTGCGGTACAGCTGTACCTTGCTTTCCGCGATGACGGTGCGGAGCTGCTCTATGTAGATACGCAGGAAGAGCGGATGTGGCGCACAGCCGGTGCCGTGCACACCGAAATACCGTTTTTGTTTCAGCTGCGGGTGAAGGAGGTTTTGATTCTCAAAGGTGCCGGGCTTCGGGCCGTGAGCGATCAGCGGGTGATGGCGCAGCGCCTGCCACTTTGCCGCTGGCTGGCCGAAAACCGGGAAACCGATGGGGTGAAATCCCTGCTTTCCGGCGCCTCAGCCTTCCGGAACGCGCCGGTGTACAAAACTCCGGACTGGCGCCCGAATCTGGAAGCGGGTCCGCTGTCGGTATTTACGGATGCCGTAAACCCGACGCAGCTGGAGGTCAGCTTCGCAGGGCAGCTGTTTCCGCAAAAGAAGCGCACCTACTGGGCGGAGGTCTTTGCCGGGGGCTGGCTGGAGGACCTGGTCTGCAGCTGGCTGACCGAAACCGGCGAGTACGATGATGTGCAGGCCAACGTGAAAATCCGACCGGATTCCGGAACCGAGAAACAGCGCGGCAGCAAAATGGAGGATACCGTCAAAAATGAAATCGATGTGATGGCCGTCAAAAATGCGGTCCCCCTCTTTGCGGAATGCAAGGCCGGCCGGGTAGATCAGAAAGCCATCACCAACCTCTTCAGCATCATGGAAACCTACGGCCCCCGCTACCGTCAGGGCGCGCTGATCAGCTGGTATCCCGTAACCAACACAGTACTGCTCGAAAAACTCCGCGACTACGGCATCACCCTCATTCAGGGCCCCAATCTCAACCAAATGGAGCGGGAGGTGAAGGGGCTGTGGGAAAGGATTGTGGTGCGCGTGTGAAGATAAATTTCTGTACCTTTTGTAGTGAAATCTTCTAAACCTATCTCCGAATCAATGAAAGAAAAACTTACGCTGCTGATTGACAAAGAGACCCTCGAACGCACACGCAGGCAGGCAAGATTAAAGGGCATCAGCCTCTCTCAAATGGTAGAAGACTACCTGCAAAAAGCTTCTGCTGCACAGGAAGAGATACATCATCCTGATAATTCAGTCTTGGATGAAATTTTAGGATGCATAACCCTCGATGAGCGTAAAACTGATAAAGAGCAAATTGAAAATGCGCGGGCAAGTCGGTTTGAAATTGCTATTGTATAGCTGTCTTAGTATTTGTCTTAAAAATATTACGTATTTCTTTGAAAATGTAGTTAGTTCTCGGCAGAAGGTATATGTGCTATTTTTTTAGGCTTAATGTGAATAAATATCAATAATTAATTTAGGTGCACGAATGGGTAAACTATTGGCAATTTCTTTTTTAGGCACAACTTCGTATGAGGTGACCACCTATATCATCGATAAAAAGCATTATCAAGAAAGGTATATTCAAAAGGCCATAAATGATCATTACAAGCCTGAAAAGCATTTCATTTTTGCGACCACATTTGCAATGGAAAAGCACAGGCAGGGGATGATAGATTGTGGTTTTCAAGTGCAGGATTTTGTTCCTATACCTGACGGAAAGTCCGAGTCAGAGCTTTGGGACTTATTTGGAAAAGTTGTTAAGCAGGTTCCGGAGGGAAGTCGTCTTGTGGTTGATGTAACGCACGGGTTCAGGATACAGCCTATGGTAGCACTCGCAGTTGTGGTCTTTCTGCGCTTTCAAAAAAATGTGAGGGTCGAAGCAATCAGGTATGGCTTGTTTGAAAAAGGCAGCGAAACCAACGAAGTGCTTGATATTACGTCGTTTCTTGACATCATTGACTGGACTTTTGGTATCAGGCGCCTTATCGAAAAGGGGGATGGATCTGATCTTGCAGATATTTTGAAAAATCTGCATGGCAGAAGCTATAAGAACAATGAGCTTCACAAGGCAAAAGGGCTTACTAATTTTGGAAGTTATGTGAATGGAATTATGCAGTCGCTCTCGGTTGTAAGGCCTCTTGAAGTGATGCAGGAAGCATCACGGGCTCGAACCATGACCGATGAATTGAAATTGGATCTGCAAATGATGCCCCACACGCAGCCGTTGCAGCTTTTTGCGGAAGAAATACTTCAAAAGCTTGATGAGTACGCGGCTCCTGTGTCTGACATTTCAGCTATTTACAGCAAACAAGGGATTCAGGCACAGCTTGCTATGATAGATCATTATCTGGAAGTAAATCAGTATCAGCAGGCCTTAACACTGATCAATGAATTGCTTATTGGTTTGGCGCTCGTCCTGCACAGTGAAGAGACTGTAAAGCCTAATAAGCGCAAACAAATGAGTGACAGACTTCATGCAATCCGAAAGGATATTTTTATAGGAAAAATTGAACAATGGGAACCCGAGATTGTTGAGATAATTAAACTGTCTTCAGACTACAGAAATGATGTAAATCACGCAGGCATGAGAGACGACCCTAAAAGTGCCGGCGCCATTATAAAGCAAACAAGCCAATTGGCAGAGAAAACCCGACGGTTCGTAGAGAAGCATATTCCGGGTTTTGAACAGGATCAAGTTGTTATTAGTAAGCTTTTGAAAAATATAAAGATAATTGAATTAAGAGATCATCTTCCGGAAATGCTCGATCAGGTTGAGCAAAACAACGAAACCCTTGTGATCGAACGGGATTCCGGAGAAGGAGCGGTGCTGATTTCTAAGAAAGAATATAATTCGCTGATGGAAACGGTTCATCTGCTTAAGTCAAGGGCTAATGCAACCCGTCTGTACGAGTCTCTTCAGCAAATGGAAAGTGGTGAGGTTCACCGCATCAGCAGAAATGAGTAAAAGCCTCTCAAAAAATAGGATAACTCAATTCCCCAACATGCTCCTCAACATCTCCAACCACCCTTCCGCTGAATGGCCGGAAGCACAGCTGCAAGCCGCCAAAGAGCAGTTTGGTGCCGTTAGCGACCTGACGCACCCCGCCATTGATCCGCAGGCAGACACAGACGAAGTGCTCCAAACCGCCGAATCGTACTACATCAAAGTGAGAAAGATCGACCCCCATGCCGTGCACATCATGGGAGAGCAGACCTTCTGCTACGCTCTTGTCCGGAAGCTGCAGCAGTGCGGCATCCCCTGTTATGCGAGCACAACCCGCCGGCAGGCCGTACGGATCAGCGACACGGAAATCCGCCGGACCTTTGAATTTGTACAGTTCCGGGCCTATCCCGCATCAGGGGTTTAACTTAGCGCCCTTCGCGACACCCTTCGCGTCCTTTGCGTTTAAACTGCCAAAGCGGATTTACCGCGAAGAACGCGAAGGATGAACGCGAAGAACACGAAGATGACGAGGGTTAAACAAATTTGACAGCTTGCCCCCCAACCGATAATTTCCCCCGCTAAATGTAGATGCCTAAATACGGTTGACGTTTTTAATTAACATTAAGCATTTTTGGATCGGTCAGTTTTGACCAGATTTTGACCTGATAGTCAGGGAAATTTCCCTGATTCAGCTCTTTGATAAATTGATCGGGGGTGCATATTCCGGAGCAAACTGACCCCCTATTCCGGTGATATTGACCCCCCTTCGGGTTTTGGGTTACTGCTGTGAGGTTCTGCCAAAATTACAGTTTATTTCTCAGACTTTCTCCTTTTAGTTCAA
>NZ_JAIUMX010000077.1:0-17113 GCF_022565315.1 Cyclonatronum sp.
GCGGGACGCAGCGGACATCAGCCGGGGGCTACAAGCCGCATCTGGTTTGTGCCCACGCACGCGATGGAAATCATCGAATCGGCCGCCCTGCAGACCGCCATTGCGCAGGGCTACATCGAGGAGCGGCCGCCCTACGAAAATCCGCTCGACCTGCTGGTACAGTTTCTGGCAACACTCGCCGTTGGAGACGGCTTCCTGCCCGAACCGACACTCCGGGTGGTCCGCAGTACCTACGCCTACCGCGGCCTCACCGACGAAGAATGGGAGTGGGCGCTCGGCTTCCTCACCACCGGAGGCAACGCGCTGAAGCGTTACGATGAGTACAACCGGGTGACGATTGACGAAGACGGCCGCTACGAAATGACCGACAAACGCAAGGCGAGGCGGCACCGGCTTTCGATCGGCACCATCCTGGCCGATCAGTCGCTGAAGGTGAAATTCGTGAGCGGCGGATACATCGGCACGGTGGAAGAGTCCTTCATCTCCCGCCTCAAGCCCGGCGACACCTTCCTGTTTGCGGGCCGCTATCTGGAGTTTGTACGGCTGAAGGACCTCACGGTGCAGGTGCGGAAATCGGCCGCGAAGAAGGGCGCGGTAAGCCGCTGGATGGGCGGCCGCATGCAGCTGAGCACGCAGCTCTCCGAAATGATCCGCCTTAAAATTGAGGAGGCCAATGCCGGAAAGCTGGTCTCGGAAGAAATGCAGGCCGTAAAGCCGCTGCTCGACATACAGCAGCAGCGCTCGGCCCTGCCGCGGCACGATCAGCTGCTGATCGAACAGCTGAAATCGCGCGAAGGCTGGCACCTTTTTTTCTACCCGATTGAAGGCCGCATGGTGCACGAAGGGCTTGCCGCGCTGCTGGCGTGGCGCATTTCCCAAATCAAACCCATCTCCTTTTCAATCGCGATGAACGACTACGGCTTCGAGCTGCTGAGTCCGTCGGAGCCGCCCATAGATCAGGCGCTGCGTGAAGGCCTGCTCAGCCCGGCGGGCCTCGATGACGACATCCCCAATAGCATCAACGCCTCGGAAATGGCGCGGCGGCATTTCCGGGAAATCGCCCGGATTTCGGGCCTCATATTTCAGGGATTTCCGGGACAGCACGTGGGCTCCAAACACCTGCAGGCCAACTCCTCGCTGCTGTTCGATGTGTTCAGCGAGCACGACCCGGGCAATTTTCTGGTGAAGCAGAGCTACGATGAAATCATGACCTATCAGCTCGAAACACAGCGCCTCGCGCGGGTACTTGAGCGGATTTCAGCCCGGGAAGTGATCCTCACCCGGCCCGAACGCGCAACGCCCTTCGCCTTCCCCATCATGGTTGACCGCCTCCGCGCCAAGCTCACCTCCGAAAAACTACAGGACCGCATTCAGCGCATGAAGCTGCAGCTCGAGAAGTGAAGGGGGGGGGTTGAAGGGGCGGATGGATGGGGATTTGCCGCTCTTTTTCGATTACAATGTATTTATCGAAATGCGTCAAGATAGGGTTCAAAAACAAAAATGCGGTTGCGGCTTTGGCCGGTCACTTCTGCGAGGTATCCTTTTTTAAGCAGCATCGCGATAAGGTCGTTTGCTGACTTATAGCTAAGCGAACAGGTTTTTGCTGCCTTTTCAGTGGTAGTGTACGGGTCTTCAAAAAGCGACTGCATCAGCTGAAATGCTGTATGTGCACGCCGGCCAAAATTTTGCTGAATGTCGGACTCCATCTTTAGTTTAAGATCAAGAACTGAAGTAAGTGTTCTGATTGCGTTCGCCGAGGTTTGTTCAATACCGACCAAAAAGTACCTGATCCACTGCAGCATATCATGCTTTGTTCTCACATTATTCAGGTTATCGTAATAAAGCGTTCTGTTTTGCTCAAAAAAAACAGACAGATACAGAAGCGGTTTTTCCAAAAGTCCCTCACTTACCAGATAAAGCGGAATCAGCAAACGTCCTATTCGTCCGTTCCCGTCGAGAAAAGGATGAATAGTTTCGAACTGATAATGGGCAATACCAATCCGGATAAGCTCCGGAACATCAATTGAATCGTTGTGCAGAAAGTTCTCAAGATCACCCATTAACTCATGAACATATTTGTGATGGGGCGGGATAAATATCGCGTCGTCAATGGAAACGCCACCAATCCAGTTCTGACTGCTTCTGAACTCCCCGGGCATTTTGTGCTCCCCTCTTGCATTAGCAAGCAGAAGCTTGTGTGCCTTGCATAACAAACGGGATGAAATCGGAAGACTGTTCAAATCAGCAAGCGCCTGATTCATGGCATTTGTGTAGTTTCTTACTTCATGCCAGTCATTTCTTTTTTCAGGGTTGATTTCCTCTTCGGGCAGGAGCGCTTCATCCATATTCGTTTGCGTGCCCTCAATCCGGCTCGAAATAACAGCTTCTTTAGTAACATGAAGCTGAATGAACAAATTGATATTCGGCACAAATCGTGCAAAAGCCTTCAGCTCCCCAAGCCGCACAGCTGCTCGCTCCAGCAATTTATTAACTGAGGGATCCCGCCATTGCCACTGCCGGTTTATTTTCTGCGGAACAAAGTACTTATATCCGGCTCCCGGCTCTGTGTGGCCGGAACGGAATTGCTCCATCAAAAGTGGTTGATTGATACTCATTGGGAATCTGATTGAAGAAAAGGAGAGCTTAGTACGCCCGGGCAATCCGGCTAAACTAAAATAACAGAATTCTTATTTTAGTTTAACCCCCCAAAACTAAAATAACAGGATTCTTATTTTAGTTTCGACCCCACAAAGTAAAATAACGGGACTCATATTTTAGGTTGAGAGCATAAAGTTGCACCATACCTCTCCTTCCTCTAAATACTACCCGTAGAGCTCTGCTGCAATTTCGAACATTTGTGCGTGGGCGATGGCGGTATCGCGCGGCGTTGGGGCGTAGCCGCCGGCCAGCAGCAGTACGAGCGGGATGTTCTTGCGCTTCACGTAATCAATCACGGCATGCTCACGGCGGCGGAGGCCATCCATCGTGAGGGCGAGGCGGCCGAAGTGATCCTGTTCCAGCGGATCGATACCGCCGAGGTAAAACACCAGATCCGGCTGAAAGCGGCTGAAAATATCATCGAGGGCATCGCCCAGTGTTTTGAGGTAGGGCGCATCGGTAGTGCCGTCGGGCAGACCGATATCGAGGGAGGAAGGCGGTTTCTGGAAGGGGTAGTTTTTCTCCCCGTGCATGGAAAAGGTGAACACATCGGGCTCATCCGCAAAAATGGCGGCATTGCCGTTGCCCTGATGCACATCCAGATCAATAATCAGCGCCCGCCTGATCCACATGCCGCGCCGCAGCGTGTTGATGGCGACTGCCACATCATTAAACACACAAAAACCCTCCCCGTGGTCGGGCATGGCATGGTGAGTGCCGCCCGCGAGGTTACCCGCAATGCCGTCCTGAAGGGCCATCATCGAGGCGTTGATGGTGCCCTGAACGGCCAGACAGGAGCGGGTTGCCAGCCCGGGCGACCACGGCAGGCCGAGCCGGCGCTCTTCTTTCCGGGTCAGGTTTCCGTTCAGGATGCCGTCCAGATAGCGGGGCGTGTGCACCATGCTGAGGTCGGCATAATCCACGAGCCGGGGCGTGATCACATCCACATCGCGCACCACTTCGCGGTCGAGCAGGTAGCGGTGCAGGATCTCAAACTTGCTCATAGGGAAAATGTGTCCGGCTGTGATGGGCGCCACATAGCCGGGTGCGTAGCTCACCCTCATTCGGCTGCGAGATGAATGAGGCCCATCATGCGACCGCTTTGGCGGCCTTCGCGGCGGTAGGAGTAAAAGTGCCGCCCGTCGGTCATGGTGCAGCCGGGTTCGATACAAATCGCATCCCCCTTCAGTCCGGCATCTTCAAGCTGCTGCTTCACAAATGCTTTCAGGTCCGCATGCGGCCGCACCCGGCTGCGATCAATGAAGGCTTCCGGAAACTGAGCCGCTACCTCCTCCCCGACTTCAAAACGCGCCTGTGAAATGCAGGGGCTCACAAATGCCTGTATGTTTTCAGGTGCTGCGCCAACTGAGTGCATCACCCGGATCGTTTCCGGTACGATACCCCCGACCGCGCCTTTCCAGCCGGCATGTGCGGTCGCGATTACGCCCGCTACGGGGTCGGCGAGCAGCACGGCCGCGCAGTCTGCCACAAAAACGCCCAGCGCAAACCCGGGCACGTTGGTGACCAGCGCATCGGTGTCGGGGTAAACGCCGGGCTCCGTCACCAGCTGCACCCGTGACCCATGCACCTGTATGCCCCAGGAAGTCAGCTTTGGCGCAGCGCCCGTCTCCCTGATAAACAGCTCCCGGTTGCGGCTTGTAAGCGCGTCCGGTTCCGGCGTGTTGTACCCCACATTCAGCCCGGGAATTCCGCTATCCGGGTTGAAATCCGGATTTTTCAGACTGAATGCCGCCCTGATGCGCGGACCGGGCTGCCAGTTTATGGATTGGAAAGTTGTTGGGGATTCGGGAGAAGTCTTCATAGCAAAATTGCGGTATCGGCAGAATTTGGTTTCAGGTGCAGAACGCCATCGGTCCAGAAAAACATTCAGCGGGGATGCGCCGCTGTGCGTGTGTTTGTTTTTCGGGTGATGGCTTCACGAGCCTAATCCGGGCGTTTGGGCAGAGAGCGATTTCCGGATGGCTTCGGCGGCTTCCTGCTTCGGAAACCCGCGGCCGGTCCAGATTCGGAATGCGGCGGCCGCCTGCTCCACAAACATGGTGAGGCCGCCGAGCACCGCATGGGCACCGGCATTTCGGGCCTGCTTCATAAAATGCGTTTCGAGCGGATTGTAAATGGCATCCATGCAAACCCTGCCTTTCAGCTCATCAGCGAGATTAAAGGGCACCGGCGACCTGCCCGGATTTGGGAACATGCCCAGCGGCGTTGTGTTGATCACCGCTGAGGCCTCACGGAGAGCCGCCCCAAGCTGCTCATAGCCGATCAGGCGCACTTCCACGCCATTGAGCCGCGACGGCCATGCGGCACTGATCTCCCGCGGTTTTCTTGACACCACAAAAGCCTGCGGAACCTTCAGCTCCAGCAGGGAGGCAACTGCGGCACGGGCCGCTCCGCCGCTGCCAAGAACAACGGCCGGGCTGCCCGTGAGCCAGAGCGCGTGCGGGCGCAGGGTTTCTACGAACCCCGCGACATCCGTATTATAGCCGGCAAGGCCGTTCCTTGCGGGGTGTACTGTATTTACAGCCCCGACCTCAAGCGCAAGCGTATCAACCACATCGAGCGCCTCCATAATCCTGCTTTTGTGCGGAATTGTGACATTCAGCCCGCGAAAGGTTTTCAGGCTGAGCAGTTTGCCTACAAAAGCATAGGCACTGCCGGGTGTATCAAGCGCCACATAGCTGCCGCGCATAGCGTGGTGTTTTAAAGCGAGGTTGTGAATCAGCGGCGACTTGCTCTGTGCCACAGGGTGACCTATCACCCCATAAAACGGTTCTTGCAGCGGCTTCTTCAAAAAATCATGGATTGCAATCATCTGAAACGGAATCAAATCTGGAATGCTGTGGGCTAAATACAGGCGGTTCGCAAAAAGGTTTTCGGACCGTATTTCATTCAGAATAGCAAAGATTGCGAACAAATGCTGTGAACAGCTTTAAAATTACAGTGCATAAAAAAAAGCTTTGCCGCCTTCCGACGACAAAGCTTTAGGGTAAGCCCAAATGCCGGTGTTAGGGTACCGGCAACTTGGGTTTGCAAGCCTCCTGATAAAAGTTCACTAACTCACTTAGTTAACTGTCATCTATGGATTTTTCTCTCTGATGGGGTTTTTTACCGTCTGTGATAAGTTCTGTCAGGCGGAAAGCGACTGTGTTGCGAGGGTCGGGTTTTCGACCGCTTTGTCGCTTTCGAGCAGGCCGTCGCGCAGGCGAACAATCCGCCGGGCATGGGCCGCAATTTCTTCTTCGTGTGTTACTACAATAATGGTGTTGCCTGAAAGGTAGAGCTTCTCAAAGAGCTTCATAATTTCAACACCGGTCTTGCTGTCGAGGTTACCGGTTGGCTCATCCGCGAGAATAATGGAAGGATTATTGATAAGGGCACGTGCTACAGCAACCCGTTGCCGCTGCCCCCCGGAAAGTTCGTTGGGCTTATGATAAATCCGATCACCCAGGTTCACGCTTTCCAGCATTTCGATGGCCCGTTTTCGGCGCTCGTCTGCGGGCATTCCGGCATAAATGAGCGGAAGTTCGACATTGGAAAGGCAGGTTGAGCGGGGCAGCAAATTGAAGGTCTGAAACACAAAGCCGATTTCTTTATTCCGTACACCGGCCAGCTCGTCATCGCTCAGTTCGCTAACATCATTGCCATTAAGATGATAACTGCCGGTAGTAGGAGTATCCAGGCAGCCGATCATGTTCATGAGGGTTGATTTCCCTGAGCCGGATGGCCCCATAATGGCAACATACTCATTCTTATTTATAGAAAGAGAAACGCCGCGGAGGGCATCAACCCGCTGCTGACCCATTATGTAGGTCTTGGTCATTTCCTGAATATCAATCAGAGCGTTGTTCATATGAGTACATTCATAAAGTTGTTATGCAAAAAAGCCCCGACAGGGCTATGATGTGTTTCATAAAGGGCTGTTACGCCACTTTTAAATGCTTGTTTCAGTAAATTCTTAAGTTTTTTTAATTCTCACAGCCTAAGCCCATACATCCCCAATAAATTCAACAATTTATAATTGTTATTTTTTTGGGATTTATTTTTCCGGGCATAAAAAAAGCCCTCAGCTTTATCAGCTGAGAGCTTTAAGCCGGTTTTCCCGGCGACTAAAGAAACATTTTTTTGGAACCTAAACGGCTTAAAATGCAACATCTTCGTTTATACGACCCAGGAAGTAGTCCAGCAGTTTTTCCTGAAACACAAACTGATAAATGGTCTGCACCCTGCGGGAAGAAGCCTGGAAAAAAGCGTTGTTAGCCTGAGTAAGCTCAATCAATGTTGTGGAGCCAACATTGTAACGCTCCTGCTGGGTTTCAAACGCTTTTTCAGCAGCGCGTAAAGCGACTTCGGTTGTTACGAGCTCCTGTGCAAGAGATCGGTAATCTTCATAAGCCTGGCGAACTTCCTGAAAAACAAGAGACTGCCTGTCGATCAAAGCAAGCCGGCTGTTTTTAAGGTCAATCTGCCGGTTTACTACATTGGTACGGGTCTGGAAGCGGTCAAAGATCGGAATGCTCAGGTTGAAGCCAAGCCCGCGGTTAATGCGCTGATCAAAAAACTGATCGCCGAAGCCAACGGTTTCTGAAACAATATTTCCGGATCCATCCACACTGCGCAAACGGTACTGATCGCCGTAAGAGGAGGAAATACTCGCACTAAAGCTGAGTGTGGGCATATAGCCGCTTCTTGCACCGCGCAAGGCGAACTCTGCTGACTCAATCTGCAGTTGTGCCGCGCGCAGATCTTTTCGGTTACTAAGAGCGGCTTCAATAAGTTCTGAAAGCTGAAATTCCTGAGGAATGATACCTTCCATATTTATTTGTGGCACCACAAATTCGTAATCCTGCAGTGCGTCGAGCTGAAGCAGCCTTATCAGCTGAACTTTGGAGGTGTTAACCTGACTCTGCCGCTGAATGACGATGAGTTCATTATTGGCAACTTCTGCCTCCTGATTAAACTGATCTACTATAGGGCGCATCCCAACTTCGACCTGTGCCTGAACCTGCTCAAGCTGCTTTCGTGCGGTTTCGAGGTTATCTTTGGCAATATCAAGCAGTTCAATGTTGAGGATTACCTGCAGGAAATTGGAAGCTGTGCTGAAAATCACGTCTTCACGCTGCCGCTCAAAAGTTGTAAGAGCAGCTTCCCTGTCTGTTCGTGCCTGTCTGAGATTGCTGATGTTTTGCCAGCCTGTAAACAGGGGTACACTTGTACCGAGATTACCGCTAATTGAATTCTGTGTAAACTCATCGAACGAGATCGTTGCCTGATTAAACTGCCGGCCTGTTGTGCGGTTGGCGCCCATAGTTGCATTCAGATTTGGCAAAAACTGACCGTAAGCGCCCTGTACGGCTGCGTCGCTGCGCTCCAGGTTATTTGTTGCCTGCTGCATTTCAATACTCTGCTCGAGAGCTATCCCGACCGCTTCATTGAGGGTAATTTGCCTTACCTGAGCTTCAAGACGTTCCGCGCTGCAGGTAATCAGCATCAGCACGACTGCTGCTGAGAAAATGGTACGAAAATTCCGGTATGAAAATGCCATTCAATCAATTATTTAGGTTAAGATTCCACAAAAAAGCCGGCGTGAACCGGCATTGCAAGTCATGTTAGACGAATCAGGTCGGGCTAAGTTTCGGATTCAGGCGCAAAATGCAACTGATGATTTTACGACTCAGCATCTGCTCCGGTACACCCTCACAAGCATAAAGTAAGGCATTTAATTTCAGCTGTACCCTTTCGGTAACTATTTTTTACGTGTAAGAAGAAGAAACACGATTACCGGTTCACCCGTCCTTTTTTTAACAAGCTGCCACAGCTAAACAATGGGATGCAATTTCTTAGAACGAGGCTGCCGTCAGGGTTCCCGCTTTTTCTTAGGGGCGAAATTCCGGTCGATAGTTTCTTCAATTTTATCTACGAGGAAGTTGGTCGCCTTTCGCATCAGCAAACGCTTGATTTCACCGGTAATCAGATCAGCTGTTCCGGGTGCATGCATCACGGTTTGTGTTCTTTCCGGGGAAGCCTCCTTATTGTAACGGCGGGCAGTTCGCTGCCGTCGGGGAGCAATCAAAAAGCCGGCAACAACTGCGGCGGCCAATACATATCCGGGATACCTGCGCACCCACCAGGCCGGCGAAACCGAATTGCGCGTACGTTCCACCTGCCCTTCCACATCATCCTTAACCCGGGAGAAAGCTGTACCAAGGCGTTCTTCAAGGGCCTTCAGCTCGGCCTCAAGCTCTTTTTTTTTATCCTGTGTTGCCTTTGCGTTTTTTTCTGCCATGATGATTGGTTCAGGAAAGAGGCTTCCCGTATTATAGTTGAGGTTTTTGTTCGTGCTGTCGGCTGCTGCTTTCTGACCGCTCTTGCTGCCCTGCTTCCTGTTTATCCCCAGGCATTTCTGAGGTCGCTCCGGCGAGTGCATCATCCAAAAAGCTGCTGATCTGCCGCTCAAGCTTCTTCTTTAATGCATTTCGCTTTGTTGCATAAATATAACTGCCAACAATAATCAGCAATAGCGATAGCATAAGAAAACCAAGCGTAGTGCTTCCAAAAAGTTCACCCAAACCAAGGCCGGCCGTAACAAGCAGGAAGAACAAACCCACAACTAATAATATGATTCCCAAAAGGTTGCTGATTGCCGCAGCTGCAACAACAGCACCCTTTTCCTGAAATTCAAGTGATTTTAGCTCAATTTTTTTTTCAATATAAGCTTGCAGGTCTGCAACAATAAGCCGAAGCTGCTCTTTTGATGTATTGAGCATGCCGCTCACCTTATTTTTTTAGTAACAGGCCAAGCAATAAGCCGGCGCCAAAAGCTATACCGAGCGCTGCAAGGGGTTTTTGATGAACGGTTTCATTTACCGCCTGCTTTGCAGCTTCTGCCTGCCTGGAAAATTCACCCTCAGGAACGATGTGATGAACCAGATTCTTAAGCTCTTCTAATCCGCTTATATTAGGACTGTCTTTCGATTGTGTCATAGCTTGTCATATTTTAATAGTGATATTTGTTTTCATCATTATACAAAAAAACGGGCTCAGCCGAAAGTGTGCAAGCTTTGCCCTGCCTATGATTCTCTGCCGAATTCGTTCGTCTTCAACCAAATTTTCAATAAATGAAACTCGATGTACTCGCCATTGCGGCCCACCCCGATGATGTTGAACTCTGTTGCGCCGGCACCCTTGCTGCCCTGGTGAAGCAGGGCCTGAAATGCGGCATTCTGGATCTTACCCAGGGTGAAATGGGCACACGGGGTACGCCGCAGCAGCGGCTTGCCGAAGCACAGGATGCCGCCCGGATCATGGGGCTGAGCACGAGGCAAAACCTGGGCCTGCCCGATAACGGGCTGTTCAACACCCGCGCCAATCAGGATGCCATCATTTCGGCTGTGAGGGCTTTACAGCCGGAGATCTGCTTCATCAATTCGGAAACCGACCGGCACCCCGATCACGGGCATGCGCACAAGCTCACCAGCGATGCGCTGTTTTACGGCGGCCTGCAGAAACGGGAAACCCAGGATGCTGACGGCAACCCGCAATCCCCCTGGCGGCCGAAGCACGTTTTTATGTTCATGCAGGATACGCCCTTTGTGCCCGATCTCGTTTTCGACATCAGTCACACGCAGGCAGTTAAGGAAGCCGCCATCCTCGCGTTCAAAACGCAGTTTAATGTTCCCGAAACCGACGAAGGGCCGCAGACCTATATTTCAGGCGAGGGCTTTTTTGAGATGATCCGGAGCCGGGCCCGCATTTTCGGGCATCAGATCGGCGTTGAGTACGGCGAGCCGTTTAAATACCTGGGCGGCCCCATGCCTTTCGGCAATTTCGACTACCTGCTTTCCCAAAAAAGAATCCGCTGACCGGCTTAAAGCTGTGCCCGGCGCTTTTCTTCGGGGATGTACTCCCGGATGCGCTCCAGCAGATAGGCTGAAACCGGGCTGTTTCCGCAGATGATGCGCTTGCCGAACAGCCAGCCCTCACCGCCGTCCCAGTCGCAGACGGTGCCGCCGGCTTCCTGAATGAGCAGCACGCCGGCGGCCACATCCCAGGGAGAAAGCGCGTATTCGTAGAAGCCGTCGAGGCGGCCGGCCGCCACACAGGCCAGGTCGTAGGCCGCGCTGCCGGGCCGGCGGATGCCGTGCGTTTCCTCCATGAAGCACTTCATCAGGCGCAGATAATCGTCAATCAGGCCGAGGTCGCGATAGGGGAAGCCCGTACCGAGCAGGGCATCACCTGCACGGCTGATTTCCGAAACCCGAATCGGTTTGCCGTTCAGAAAGGCCCCGCCACCGGCTTCGGCTGTGAACATTTCACCCGAGTTCACTTCATAAATTACCGCAGCTTTGGGCTGCCGGTTTTCCCAAAGCGCAACCGACACGCAGAATACCGGAAAGGCGTGCGCAAAGTTGGTTGTGCCGTCGATGGGGTCAATAATCCAGGTCCGGGCATCGGTGAGGCGGGCATCAGCCGATGACTCTTCCGCAAGAAAGGCGTCGTTGGGGCAGTACTCGCGTATGGTTTCGATAATGCGCTGCTCGGTCTGCACATCGGCCTGCGTTACGAGGTCGTGCCGGCCCTTGTGATCGATGGTGAGCGTATGGCGGTTTTCGGCAAAATGGCGGATTATCTGCGCACCTTTCAGAGCAGCTTCGTGAGCGACCTGCAAGTCGCTGTAGGTTTTTGGCATGGATTCTCCCTTGGGTTGGGTTTGTTACAGGGTTGGTTAAGCTGTATCTTTGGCATCTAAAATAAGCGGTTAAACACAGCATTCAGTTTAGTTTTACAACTCTTTGTCATCTGATTTTTCATGGACATAATTAAAGATACGGTCAGGGAAGTGGTGCTGGCCGTTTTCCCGATTGCCGCTGTTATTTTGGTGCTTCAGTTCACCCTCATCCACCTGCCGACCGAAACCTTCCTGCTGTTTCTTGCGGGCCTTGGCATGGTAACCTTCGGTCTCATACTCTTTCTGCTTGGCGTGCACAGCGGGCTTTTGCCGGTTGGTGAAATGATCGGCTCATCCCTGCCTAAAACCGGAAAAGTGTGGATTGTGCTGCTCTTCAGCTTCATTTTGGGGTTCGCCATCACCGTAGCCGAGCCGGATGTATGGGTACTTGCCGGCTATGTGGATACGGCCTCGGGGGGCATCATACCGCGGGCAAGCCTCATTTTAACCGTCGCCCTGGGTCTTGCGATTTTTGTGACCCTTTCGATGGTGCGGATCCTCACCGGCTGGTCGATCAACTACTTTCTGATTGCGGGCTACACCCTCATCTTCGCCATCATCTTTCACCCCGCTTCTGACAGTTACTTCGTGCCGATTTCGTTTGATGCCGGCGGGGTTACAACCGGCCCTATGGCAGTGCCCTTTATCATTGCTTTCGGGGTGGGTATTGCCTCGGTACTTAAGAGCAAAACAAGCTCTCAGGATGGTTTCGGACTTGTTGCACTGGCTTCTATCGGACCTGTTCTTGCCGTACTCATTTTAGGGATTATCTATGAAATTCCATCCGATACCGTGCTTGAAAAAAGCGAGGGTGGCTACACCTTTCTCGGTACGCTTGGTGAAGTAGCTTTGGCCCTTACCCCGCTTATTCTGTTTTTTATTTTCTTCCAGTTCTACATGCTCAAGCTTGAGCCCCGCAAGCTGCTTTCCCTTTTCTTCGGTATCCTGCTCACCTGGCTGGGCATGACCTTTTTCCTGCACGGGGTACACGTCGGGTTTCAGCCGGCAGGCACTGAAATGGGCAATATCCTTGGCGGACTCCCTAACAAGTGGATCGTGATCCCCATCGGAATTTTGCTCGGGTTCGTTGCCACTTTTGCGGAGCCCGCCGTGCGCGTACTCATTCAGGAAGTTGAAAAAGTTTCGAGCGGTTCTATCCCTCAAAAAGTGATGCTACTCACCATTTCAATTGGCGTGGCCCTGTCTATCGGGGTGGCCATGGCGCGCATCATTTACGGCATTGAGCTGCTGTACCTGGTGCTTCCGGGCTACATCATCGCCCTCATTCTGATCTTTTTCACAAGCCGGGAGTTTACTTCCATCGCCTTTGATGCGGGCGGCGTCGCAACCGGGCCTATGACCGTGACCTTCGTGGTGGCCATTGCGCTCGGCTTTTCAGATACGCTGGAAGGCAGCAATCCGCTTATCGAAGGCTTCGGTATGATTTCCCTCGTAGCCCTTACCCCTATCCTTTCTGTGTTAATTCTTGGAATCCTTTACGGTGCTAAAGATGACTGATTTTCTCATCCCCAATCAAAAATTGCTGATCACAATCGTGGATAAAGGCCTCGGTTCGCTGGTTGTCGAAAAATCAAAGGCAGCCGGCTGTAAGGGCGGCACCATACTGCCCGGCACCGGCACCCGAAAAGAAGCCGGCGGATTTTCTTTGTTCGGGATGGCTGCCGAGCCCGAAAAAGACGTCATCTTCAGCGTAATTGATGCAGATATCTCTGAAGCCGTTCTTCAAAGCATAACGGAAGGCACAAAAATCGATAAACCGGGCAGAGGCATCGCCTTTATCCTGAATATCGAGAACATCGCCGGACTGTCTCATGTACTTTCACAGATACCCAAAAATCCTGCTGATCCGCATCAGGATATTCTTGACGGCAACGCCTCAGAATCTGTAACCATCAAAAAAGCTCAACCTTCCCCGAAAAAATCATCTGATATGAAAGCATCTGAAAATTTCCAGCTTATTGTTTCTATTGTGGATAAAGGAAGCTGCGACAAAGTTGTTGAAGCCTCCCGAAAAGCAGGGGCCGAAGGGGGAACCATCATTTATGGCCGCGGTACCGGCATCCGTGAAAAAACCAAGCTGTTTTCCATGCTTATCGAGCCGGAAAAAGAAGTGATTCTCACCCTCATCCCAAAAGAAAAAACCAAGCAGGTACTGCATGAAATTGTGGAGGCAACCGAGCTCAATCAGCCGGGGAAAGGGATCGCCTTTGTGCTCGATGTGGAGTCAACGGCGGGCATCTGTCATCAGATCAGCTGAGTATTCCGAAATTTGCAGAAAAGTAACGAGGGTTCAGGGTGATGCGTCCTGAGCCCTCACTCCGTTTTGGGAGCAGGCTAAAAATACATGCGGTAGAGCAGGCTAATGTTCCGCCCCGGCTCAGGGAAGATTTCCTTCACAACGGAGGTGTGATTGAAGAATTCCTGATTTAGCAGGTTTTGGCCGTTCAACGAAAAAGAATGAAGGTTTTCACCAAACTGACGCATCCAGCTCAGGTTTATATCGAAGGCATACCAGCCATCTGTTTTAGTTTCAAACGGACCCGGCCTGTTTTGCGAGGCCGCAAAACGCAACTGCGGCCTCACGCTAAAACTCCCGCTCCGTAGTTCTGTGAACACGCTGCCACTCAATGGGGGGATCAGCGGCAGGTTGCGGGTTTGCTGATCTTCATGGTCGGGGCCAAGGCGTTCGGCAATCGTATAACTCAGATTCCCGCCCACGCCCAGCAGCCTGCTAATACGCAGGTTCAGGCTGGCTTCGAAGCCGTAAAAAAGAGCTTCGGTCTGCTCAAATCGCCAGTCGAACAAATCCGGAAAGCGGATATTTTCCCGGCCGGTATTTTGAGGATAAATATAGCTCCAAAAATAATTGCGATAGGCAGCCAGTTCAAGATCTAAACTGCGGCCGCGGTTTCTGAGAAAAATTTCCGAGGAAAAACCACGCTCCGTATCCAGGTCTGGGTTGCCGATTTCGAAGGTGAAGGCCGCCAGATGCGGGCCTTCGGAGTACAATTCTTCGAGTGAAGGGCTGCGGTAGGAATAAAGCAGGGTGCTGCCCACGTAAAAGTTACCGGCCAGATTATAAACGCCGGTAACCGACGAAGCCAGGCCCGCATGGGTGCGCGGCCGTATATCGCCGATAACCTGCGAAAAACGGCTCTCCTGAGGGAAAGCATGAGAGAACTCAATGCGGTTACCCAACTCGGCATGCCATGGGCCTGCATTAAACTCCTGAATCGCAAATATGGCAGTACCTATGCGGCGGGAATCAGGTGTTCGGGAGCCGGCAACCTGATAGTCCGTAAAATCCGCTGATGCCCCGATAATACCGCTGTCAAAAATCCAGAACCCCCGCTGCCGTGCCCTCGCAAAAACGGAGGCCGTATTTTGGGCAAACTCAGTACCGACAGATCCGTTCGACTCAATTTCGCGGTGAAAATAGGGCGTGAGGGCGAAACCTGTTTCAAGCAGATAAAAATGCGGATGATTAAGGAGGCGCTCGCCCCGGCCTGCAAGCTGGAAACGGATCATCTCAATATCTACGCCGTTCGGGTGCCCGCCCTGCGGATCAGGCGGGATGCCGTAGCCGGAAAGGTAGAGCGAGGCAGAAAGCCCGGCGTACCCCCACGGCCTTACCATGCTGTAGCCCAGGGAATTGCTCGTAGTACGGATGTACGTATTTGTGATGCTGCCCGTGGGCGTTGAAAAATCCTGCCCGACCCGTGCATTCAGATCGAGGGTGAGTACCGAGCTTTCAAAAGGCCGGTGGTACTGAAATGACCCGCCAAGCTGATCATTAACACTTTGTCCGTGCAGGCTTATTGTACCCCCTGAAGAAGTCGGCACCGATGTAAGAATGGTGTTGTTCACCACATTCACGATTCCGCCGACTGCGTTACCTCCGAAAACCAGCGCCGCAGGGCCGCGGGCAATCTGAATTTCCCGGGCCGAAAGGGGCTCGATGGTAACCGCATGATCAACTGCCGTTGTGGAGACATCGCCGGTTGCGATACCATCCTGCATGATAAGAACGCGTTCGCCCCCAAGCCCGCGAATGATCGGCCGCCCCGGCGCGGGTCCCAGACTTCTTTCTGAAAAGCCGGCCATATTTTGAAGGGTTTGGCTGAGGGTCATCCCCATTTCCCTTCTCAGGTCGTTACCCTTAATTTTAACGCTTGCATGCTCAATCAGGCTGCTTCCCAAACCGTTGCTTCCGGAAACGATTACATCCTCGCCGCGCAGCGTTGTGCGCTCAAGCTGCAACAACTGAACGTCACCGGCGGTGCCAGCCCCAACCTGAATCCTCGTGCGGGTCATACGGTAACCGAGGCGATGCAGAAAAAGCGTGTAATTGCCCTCGGGTACATTCTGGAAACGGAACATCCCTTCCCTGTCGGTAGTAGCTGAGCGGTTCAGCTCATCGAGGTGAACATAAACGTAGCTTACCGGCTCACCGGTTTGGACATCCGTTACCTGAGCCCTGAAATCAAAGCCGGATACCGGCGCCGTTACGGAAGCCTCTGCCGGCATTACCGAAGCAGAAACACCAAAAAACAGCACTAAATTTAAAACAAGAGCATGCATTTAGTTAGTTGTGGGCTGAATCAAATAAAAAAGCTCTGCCGGTCACAAAAACCGACAGAGCCATGAATATGTGCCTTAATTTAATCTACTTCTGCTTCCTGAATTACAAACCGAAACGGCCGGGAAGTAAAGTCGGAATGATCTACATGGAAGATCTCAAACTGTATGTTCGTTTCACCGGGCTGGAGCGGATTCAGCTCAACGCCCCAACCGCCCTGTGCTTCTCCCATTACCCCTACAATCTCAGGATTAGCAATGGTCACTTCGAGAAAGTAATCGTCGCCTTCCGGTGTGAACAGCTCGTTGTTATCGTTCAGAAACTGCACCATAATCATGCCTGAGGGCGTACCGCGTTCAAGCTGAATGGCGTTACCTTGTGTGTAGGTCACTACGGTACCGTCCTGACGGGCAATTTCCTCCCCATTGAGGGTTAGAACAACGCCATTGGCGTCAACATGGCTGTGACCGGTTGAACAGGCCATCATATAAACGGAACCTGCAAAAATGAGCAGAATTGTGATGAATTGTTTTGATACCTTCATATGCTTGTGTGTTTTGGGATTTGAATTCATCTAAATATAACAAAGTTGCATTTAGAAAATCTCCCGGATAAAGGCACTGAAGCCCGATTAACCAGCTTTTACAGTTATGTCTCTAAACAATATTCTTAGAAAAATACACCCTGTTCCGCAGGCTTCAAGGGATGCAATCAGCGCAAAAATTTAAAGAACAGCTCAATTCGTTTCGTCAGCACCCGGTTTGGCAGAAGTTACGCCCCTATATGAAGAAGGGGTTCATCGCTGCAGTGGCGCTGCTGATTATCTGGCAGCTTTGGCAGATCGGCTGGGTTGAGGTGCTGAAATCGCTGCCATCACAGCCGCTTTTTTACATTTTGTTTGTGATAATGTACCTCTCTCTGCCTGTAGCGGAGTTGCTGATTTACCGGGGTTTATGGCAGCTTCCTGCAAAATCGCTGCTTAAGGCTTCCATCACAAAACGCGTTTACAATGAAGAGGTAGTGGGGTATTCTGGCGAAGTGTATTTGGGTGTTTGGGCAAAAAAACAAACCGGCAAAACTCAGGCTGAAGTTGCCCGTAATGTGCGCGA
>NZ_JAIUMX010000078.1:0-16411 GCF_022565315.1 Cyclonatronum sp.
GGAAATCAGGCGGGGCTCAGGCGGAGCCGGCAAATGGCGGGGCGGCGACGGCATGCGGCGCGAACTGGAGTTTCTGGCTCCGGTTTCCCTCACCCTGCTAAGCGAGCACCGGCAGCAGCAGCCCTACAGCCTGCACGGAGGCCTGCCGGGTGAACCCGGCAGGCAGGGCGTCATCCGGGTGGATGGGCTTACACAATCAAAGGAGGGGCATGCGAAGGTTCACCTCCGGGCCGGCGCCCGCTTTTGGATTGAAACGCCGGGCGGCAGCGGCTGTGACGAATAAAGAATAAAGTGATCTGATCCTGAATTTTCTGAATCTGATTTTCATAAATTGTTCTCATATCATCTAACCATCAATGGGCTGACATAAAGTGCGTGTATCATGAAACCATTATCGAACTTGCTGATCGCCAGTCTTTGGCTTGCAGTTCTGATTTCAGGCATTGGCTGCGACAAACAGCCCTATTACCCTGCCCCCGACGGGGAGCTTGAGCGCCGTAGTGAAGAAATCAGATCTTTTTTTATGTCAGTTGAGCCTGCAGAGGGTGAGGATGGGTTACGCCGCTTTGAAGCTTTTATGGACGAGTACCGGGAGCTTCATGAGAACGATGAACGCACAGAAGCTTACCTGCTCTATTATTTTGGATACCTGAACGGCCTGTTACAGCATTACCCGCAAACGCTGGAACTATATCTTGCTTCTTATGAACTTGCGAAAGCGCATCAGCTCCGTGCTTTAATTATTGAGCTAACGCAAAAAATGGTCTATGCTAATAATATGTTGGCAGCCGGTCTCAACATAGGTGAAATGGTGGCCTACGCAGTTGAACTGGCCAACAGCCCTCCATCTGATCCTTTTTTGCATCATTTAGCTCTGCATGCAAAAGGGAGTATGTATTATTACCAGCAGAATTACACAGCCGCCATTGAAGTTTTACTGCCCGCAGCCGCCTTTTTCCGTGAGCGTGAAATCCGGCAAAAGCAGCTTGAAGTAAATAATATCCTTGCACTGTCTTTTCAGAGAGTAGACAGATATAACGATGCATTGGAGTATCTTCGCCGAAATCAGGAGCTACATCAGATTAGCGACAACCCGATGGCAATTTCACAAACACGGGGCAACATCGCCATTGTACATGCCAGAACAGGGAATTTTAGTGCGGCGATAGATTCGACCAAGGTATCTCTTGCGTTTAATGATTCGCTGGGCCGAAGGGTAGTAGCCATTCAAAATATCTACAATATTGCCACTTTTTACCGCGATTCCGGAAATCCGGATGAGGCAATTGCTTACTTCCGGGAAGGGCTTGACCGTAGCCTGACCATCGGGCTTAAGCAGGGCGTAATGTTTAACGGCCTCGGGCTTGCCCGCCTGCTTTTGCAATCCGGCTCAAAAGATTTGGCTGAGATTCGTACTCTTTTAGACATGACCTACCACAGTGCGGCCAATTTCGAGCAAAGTGACTTATATGAAGATTATGCTTACGCCATGTTCCGTCTTGAGCTGAAATCGGGAAACATGGATGAAGCCTTCAGCTGGAACGAGGTTTATTTGAATGTACTGGAAACCAAATATAGCCTTGAGAGACAGGCAGCCATCGACGAAATACTGGTTGAAAACCGGCTGCTAAGCTCGCAGGCTGAAATTCAGCACCTCAACGAGACCATTTCTCTGAAAGAAGAAGCCCAGCGAAACCTGTATGCGGGTCTTTTTATTCTTATAATCATGCTGGCCGGGGCAGCCGGGGCTACGTGGCACTTTAGCCGCCTCAGCCGTAAAATCAACCGTGCACACGCCACTCTAAAATCACAGAATCAGGAGATTATTAACCAAAATGCACGACTGGTGCAGCTCAGCGAGGAACGGCAGCGCCTGATCAAAATCATTATCCATGACCTGCGCAACCCTATCAGTTCTCTGAACGGCTCCCTTGAGTTGCTCCGTGAAGACCGCCTGAGCTTTCTTGAATCTTTTTTGGAAATAGCAACGCTTTCGGTCAGCCGTATGGGAACCATTGTTAACGGCCTTCTGGAGCTTTTTAAGACGGAATCGATGGATGTTTGCAACGAGCTCGAAAAGACGGCTGTTAATGACTTTCTCAAAGAAATCCTAAAAGAATTTGAAACACAGGCTGCGCAAAAGCAGCAGGAAATTGTGGCTGAGCTCCCGCACTTGGAAGCCGTTACCCATCAGAAAAGCCTGCAAACGATTGCCGGTAACCTTGTTTCAAATGCAATTAAGTACGCACCTGCCGGAACCCAAATAAAGGTGAGCGTACAAACCGTGGAGAACGGCTGGCAGCTGAAAGTCCGCGATCAGGGGCCCGGCTTCCGTGAGGCAGATATGAAGAAAATGTTCACCCTGTTCGGGCGGCTATCCGGCAAACCGACCGGCAATGAAGAAAGTACCGGCATCGGGCTTTATGCAGTAAAAACAACCATCGAAAAGCTTGGCGGCAGCATTACCCTCAATTGGGATTATGAAGAAGGAGCCGAGTTTATTTGCTGGTTTCCTTATCTTAGACCGGGCTACTTTCAGTAAGCTTATTTAACTTGTGCACATTCGGGGCAGGTATGCGCCACAGTTGGCTCTGAGTCAGATCGTTGCTGATTCATACTTATTGTGCCTTACACACAGGTTAAACTAACTAACAATTGGACTGCTTTAAAGCTATTTTACAATGAAACACGCTTCGGGTTTACTGCTCAGCTTCCTGTTCACTCAGTTTTTGCTAACGGCCACAGGCTGTTACACACAGCCCCCGTACCCGGAACCCGGCCAACAGTTTGATGCTCATGATGCAGCAATCGACTCCGTATTTCAATCTGTTTCCCCTGGAGAAGGCCCTGATGGATTGCGTCGTTTTGAAATCTTCATGGAAGATTATCTGGAGCTTCATGATAATGATGAACGTGTTCAGGCCTACCTTCTTTATTATTCCGGTTATCTGAACGGTCTTTTTCAGCAGTACCCGCAGGCGCTTGAAAATTTTCTCGCCGCCCATGAGCTTGCAAATCAGCATATGCTGCGAAGCTTAGCCGTCCGGATTACAGCAAAATTACCCTACGCCAATAATATTCTGTCGGCCGGGCTCGACATGGATTCACTGGTCGCGCAGGCTATTGAAATGGCCGATATTCCTCCTGCTGCCCCCTACACGCAGCACCTGGCTCTGTACGCGAAAGGGGCCGCCTTGTATTACGAACAGGCATATACAGCAAGTATCGAAGTTTTACTACCCCTCGCTGCTTATTTCGGTGAACACGGCCATATAATAGAGGAAATCGACACCAACAACTACCTTGCACTGGCTTCGCAGAGAGCCGGCAGATTTGAGGATGCATTTGTTTACCTGAGCCGCAATCATCAGATACACCAAGTTAGCGGTGACCCGATTGCGATTTCACGAACCCGTAGTAACATCGCAATTCTGCATGGACTTTCAGGCAATTACAAAGCTGCCATCGATTCAACCAAGGTGTCGATTGCATTCAACGATTCGCTCGGACGCAGCTTCGCAGCAGTTCAGAATATCTTCAACATTGGCATTTACTACCGAAACAACAATCAATTCGAGGAGTCGGCTGCATATTTCCGGGATGGTCTTGCCCGAAGTGAAGCCCTTGATTTTACGCAGGGCATACTTTTTAACAGCCTTGGTCTTGCAGCTACTCTTATAGCGGCAGACTCAGATGATCTGAATGAAATCCGTGCACTTCTCTATATATTTAAACAACATATAGAGAAGCCCGAAGAAACGGAACTCTACCGCGATTTTACCAGCTCCATGTTTAACCTTGAGCTTAGATCAGGCAATACAGCAGAAGCCCTTCGCTGGCATGCAATTTTTCTGGAAACACTGGAGAACTTCTTTGACCTTGAAAGACAGGCAGCAATCAATGAAATTTTAACAGAAAACCGTTTACTGCAATCACAGGCTCAAATTCTGCACCTGAACCAAACGATTCTCCTGAAAGAACAGGCTCAGCGAAACCTGTATGCAGGGTTGATTTTTCTTTTCCTCCTGCTCGCCGGGGCTGGCGGAGCAAACTGGCACTTTAGCCGCCTCAGCCGAAGAATCGCACAGGCACACGCGGTACTTCAATCACAAAACCAGGAAATTGCTACTCAGAACGAGCTTCTTTTAAAACTTAGTGAAGAACGTCAGCGCCTGATCAAAATCATCATTCACGACCTGCGTAATCCTATCACCTCGCTCAACGGGTCGCTTGAGTTAATGAAGGAAGATGTCTCTCAATTTCAGGAACCCGTCATAGAAATAGCAATGCACTCGGTGAGCCGCATGAGAACCATTGTGAACGGACTGCTTGAACTTTTTAAATCTGAATCAGCAGATATTTCTAATGAACTGCAACAATTTTCACCTGCTGATTTACTGAACAGGGTAATTAAGGATTTTGGAGCAGAGGCTAACCATAAACAGCAGGAAATTGTGGCTGAGCTGCAGGATTTTGAAACAGTTTCCCATAAAGAAAGCCTGCAAACGATTGCCGGCAACCTTGTTTCAAATGCGATTAAGTATGCCCCGCCCGAAACCCGAATACTTGTTAGCCTGAAATGCGCCGGAAACGGCTGGCAGCTGAAAGTCCGCGATCAGGGGCCCGGGTTCAGTGAAACAGATAAGGAAAAAATGTTCACCCTTTTCGGGCGGCTCTCCGGCAAACCCACCGGGAATGAAGAAAGCACCGGCATAGGGCTTTATGCGGTAAAAACAACCATCGAAAAACTCGGCGGCAGCATTTCCCTGAACCGGGATTACACAGAAGGGGCTGAGTTTGTGTGCCGGTTTCCTTATCTTAAATCAAACAATGATAGTAAGGCTAAACCCGTAACCACCTGATATTTGTGCCGGATGCAGGTTGGGTTTGACCTTTATTTACGAATGAAGTCCCTCTATACAAAGGCCTGTAGAGGGTTGATTACCTGATCGGATTATCCTTTGAGCTTACTTATAATTTCATAGCATTGAATGCTTCATAAACACAATTCCAAGCCTGCCTTGAAATAATCCGCACTCCCAAAAGATGCCTGTCTTCAATTTTGAAAAAATATGGCGTAAATAATCGGCTGTAGATGTATCAACACTGCGTAAACGTATCCAAATCCATTAACGAGGTAGCTTACGATGTCCCCTGTTTTCAAGACCCCTATCGTGCACTTTATATTTTTAGCCCTCATTTTGCTGATTATACAAGCATGCGGGCACAATACAGATCCTTTGAAAAGCAGTGAAGAGTGGAGACCTGCTGTTGCCAAAATGGACTCGCTGTATAACAGCTTTCGTGCTAACCCAAATACTGCTGATAAACAACTGGCGCTGAACATGCTGGCAGAACTTCGGGAGGAACATCCGGAAAGTGATGTCATTAAGGCTTACAGCTGGCTTTATAAAGGTTTTATACACAAAACCACCAGGGAATGGCAAGCGGTAAATGAGAACATGAACAAGGCTTATGAGCTTGGAATGGCCCTCAATATCCGTGAAATTCCGATTCGGGCAGCCCCTGCGCTGCTCAACTCAGCTTATAACCTCTCGCTCGAAAATTACCCGGCGCATATTGTCGATGAAGTGAATGAACTGGCGAGCCAGGCCCCGGAAGACCCTTTTCTGATACATCTGGCGCTTTTAAGCCGCGGCTTTTATCATTTTCATCAGGAGGACTATCCGGCAGCGCTTATTCCGTTTATTCAGGCGGCTGACTTTTTTGAGCAAAACGGCAACGAACAGCTTTTTCTGAGTACAAACAATTCCATCGCGCTGGCTATGCATCGGGTAGGGCGCAGCGAAGAAGCCATCAACCGATACTCGCGCAATCTGAGCCGATATTATGCTAATAACAACCTCGTCGGGGTCAGCCAGACTTTAAACAATCTTTCCATTACGCTCAATCTGATGGGGGAGCGGCAGCGTGCCGTTGATTCTCTGAAAGTAGCCCTTCAGATAAATGAGGAACTCGGGCTCGAATTCAATGCCATTCAGGCACAGTACAACCTTGGTTCTTATCTGCGGGAATTAGCTGAGCTCGAAGAATCCGAAATGTACTTCAGAGAAAGCCTTGCCCGAAGTGAGGCCTTAAATCTCAGCATGGGTATTGTATTTAACAGCCTCGGGCTGGCGAAGAACCTTTTGATGAGGGAGCAGGGAAATTTAGACCTGACAGAAATAAGAAGGTTACTCCAGCTTACCAAAGATACAGCCGTTAACCTGCCCGAACAGGATTTGTATATCGATTTTGCACTGGCCATGACTACCCTTGAATCAGCTGCGGGAAATTATCAGGAAGCTTTGCGCTGGCATAAAATCTATCAGCAGCAGTACAGCCGGATAAAAAGCACCGAGCGACAGCTTGCTATTGAAGAGCTCATGTTTGCCAACCGCTTAGCACGCTCAGAGGATGAAATACGGCACTTGAGTGATGTGATCAGCCTCAAAGAGCAGGCACAGCGGAATCTGTATGCGGGGCTTGCGGTGCTGATCCTGCTTCTGATCGGCACGGGTGCCGCAGGAATTCATTTTAGGCGCTTAAGCTACAAAATAAGCTCCATGTACAATGTGCTAAAAACGCAAAGCAATAAAATCACCGGGCAGAATAAGGAACTAAAACGCCTGAATGAAGAAAGGGCGCGCCTCACCAAAGTTATCATTCACGACCTGAGAAACCCTATCGGATCGATTGATGCAACTCTTGAGATGCTTGAGGATTACCCTGATAAAGAACTGGATCAGTTTAAAATGTTCATGCATCTTTCTGTCAGAAAGATGCAGCTCATTGTTGACGGCCTGCTTCAGGTATATCAGACTGAATCGCTTGGTATTCAGGATAAGCTGAAAATGCAGCCTGTCTCCCAGCTGCTTCAGATGGAAGTTCAGGAGTTTGCAGTTACAGCACTTCATAAACAGCAGACCCTGGTGCATCAGATTGATGAAATCCAGGCCGTAACCCATAATCAGACCCTGCACATAATTGTTTCTAACCTGCTGTCTAATGCAATCAAGTTTACACCGGCAGGTAAAACCATTACCCTGTTGGCTGAAAATAAACCGGGAGGATGGATGCTTATCGTTCGGGATGAAGGGCCTGGTTTCCGGGAATCAGACAAAGCCAAAATGTTCACCCTTTTCGGACGGCTTTCCGGCAAACCCACCGGCAGTGAGCAAAGTACCGGTATAGGGCTGTATGCCGTAAAAACGGCCGCCGACAAGCTCGGTGCCGTTCTTTCTGTGAATTGGGATTATAAAGAGGGAGTGGAGTTCAGCTGCTGGTTTCCTGAACTGCATATCAAACCTGAACCTAAGGCTTCTTTGGAAGCAGCAGAGATTGAAGCGGCAGAGATTTCAGAGGATGCCCGTTTGGGGTGAATCTCCTCATGGCCGCCTTATACTTTTTTAAAGGCTACCGGCAATCCTTGCTGTCCACCTTACAGCTCTTTCAATAACTGCCCTGTCCGCAACTGTTTGGTTCAGTCTGCTTAGCAAAATATCCGTGCTGATGAGCTGGTCCAGAATCAGCCGCCGCACAAACTCGGTATCTTTTTCGCGAAAAGCTACCAGTTGGCTTGCTGCGAGATCATGTGCTTCAATACAATATCCAATTTTGTTTTCATCCATATAATCACGAACAATTATTGTTCTTTACTTCCAGTCTTTCGGAAGTACGGTTGTTTCAACCGGTACTCCGTGCACATAAAATCCGTGTGTTTTGTGAAACGGGGAGTTCTCTCCAAGCGCACAATCTATTTTATCAACAGCTTCCGGTTTATTAACAGGGGAAACATCCACCTCAACAGATCTCCTCAGTTCAGGTGGTGCATCCGGGTACTGCCCTAAAATTGCCTGGGAGCCAAAAACAATAAGCTCCTCGTCCTCAGAAACCGTACAAGCAGCACGGATGGCATGTTCAAGCTGCTCTCTGTTCATATATTTAACAGTTCCCCGATCATTATTTTGAACTTTTTCTGTTCATGCTCAGTAAGCACGGGCCAGAATGGCAGCGACTGCCTGAGTCGGGTGGCTCTTTCCGAATCTGATGTCAGAAACTTTTTTAGCCTTTGAGGGGAACAGTTCCTGAGCAGGTGTTTCCATTCCAGCAGCTCACTTTTCTCTCCATTGGAAATCTCTCTGATCCGGCTCTCCAGGTATCTTATCGTTCTGGGAATTATTTCCGGGTTAGACTTTAGCAGCTCGCTCCAGACTTCAGACTCAGCCAGGGATCTTTCATCGAAATCCTGGTGGCCATGCACAGCCGCGAATCCGTTTGTTTGCGGGTTCAGATAATTATCCGGGTCCAAGCCCCACAACCGGATAACGGCACCTTCTGTAAGAAAAGGTCTTGCTTCAAGGTCGGCAATTGTTACCCCTCTCACATCTATCGTTACATCAAAATAGTGCTCAACTTTTTCAACCATTATTTTTTCACGGAATTCCCGGGTTATATCATCAATCTCTTTCAGCTTTCCCAGTACTGCCAGCTGTATAGGGTCACCATATTCATCATATCCAAGTGCAGCATCACCGAAAATCCAGACTGATTCCGGCTTTTTCCCGAGACCGCCAATTATCTGTTTCAGGGTTTCCAGAAAATTCTCATAGACCTTTAATTCTGAGGAAAAGAGTTGATTCAGCGAATCGTAGAGGGGGAAATCCTTTCTCAACCCGATCAGCTGCTGCCTGCCTGATCCGGAGTAAGCCGCGACTCCGGTTTCAGTCAGCCTTTTTGTAACATCATAAACTCCTTGCCTGGAAAGGTCTGTACGTTCCAGCAACTCGCTATGACTCACAGGATTTCCTGATCTGAATAGTTCACGAAGCACAACAAGGTGACCTCTTGAGCCAAGTATGGCTGAAAGCGGGTATTTTACAGCACTATCCTGTTTTCGGTTATTTTTCATGATACGGTCGGGTTTAATTCAGCGCACACACAAACATAATATTAGAACTGACAAATATCAACTGATTTAGACCCTTATCAATTCCACTTGACAAATATGCGCCTCCAACTCCCGTCCCATTTCAAGGAAAGAGGAGTTCCCAAATAAAAAAGCCGCCCGGCAGGGTATCCCCATTGCCGGGCGGCTTTGTATTGCAATCAAGATAATTTTCAGGATTCACACATCCTGCTAATCAGCGATTTAACCTGGCCCGCTTATTTCACCACCCAGGTTTCTTCGCCCGCGAGGAGGGCATCGAGATCACCCTTGCCTTTCTTCTCGTAAGCCTGCTCAATCTGCCGGTTGAAAATTTCGTCGTAGGCGGGACTCTCCACATCCAGGAAAACCCCGAACGGACGCGGCAGCCGGTCTTCGTGCCGGTTATCCTCAAAGAATCGGGCGAGCAGGTAGGCTTTGAAGGCATCTTTTTCGTCGTGCACCCAGAGGTCGCTTTCACTCCACTCCCCTTCACCAAGCTTCACCAGCTCCGGACGCGTGCCGTCGAGGCGGATGCCCTTCTCTCCTTCTTTTCCGAACACCAGCGGCTTGCCGTGCTCAAGATACAGCGCGGTATCGCTGCGGCGCTGCTTATCGGTGTACACCTCGAATGCGCCGTCGTTGAAAACGATGCAGTTCTGGTATATCTCCAAAAGGGAGGCCCCCTTGTGCTGATGCGTGCGGATCAGCATCTCGTTGAGGTGCTTGGGGTCGCGGTCCATTGCGCGGGCAAAGAAGCAGGCATTGGCTCCCATTGCCAGGGCCGCCGGGTTAAACGGGTGATCGAGCGAACCCATAGGGGTGGATTTGGTTACCGTGCCCTCATGCGAAGTGGGCGAATACTGACCTTTGGTGAGGCCGTAAATTTCGTTGTTGAACAGCAGGATATTGAGGTCAACGTTCCGGCGCAGCACGTGTATGAGGTGATTCCCCCCGATGGAAAGCGCATCGCCGTCGCCGGTGATCACCCACACGCTCAGCTCAGGGCGGCTGGCTTTGAGGCCGGTTGCGATGGAGGGCGCCCGTCCGTGAATGGAGTGCATCCCGAAGGTATCCATGTAATAGGGGAAGCGTGAAGAGCAGCCGATACCGGCCACAAATACGATGTTTTCGCGCGGCACGCCCAGCTCGGGCATCACATTCTGTACCTGCTTGAGGATGGTGTAATCCCCGCAGCCGGGGCACCAGCGCACATCCTGATCAGAGGCGAAATCTTTGGGCTTCAGGGCAGGAGTGCTTCCGTTGGTTGAGGCAGTTTTTTGAACCATGTTTGTACTTAAGATCTGTTCTGTTAAAAATTTGTTGCACGACGGATGGCATCGCTCAGTGCGGATACCGGCAGCGGGGTGCCCTTCACCTGATTGAAACCGTGGAAGGTGAATGCCGGAAACTGATCGCGCAGCAGTTTGATGAGCTGACCGTTGTTGATTTCCGGTACCAGAATGGTTTCGAATTTTGCAAAAAGGTCGGCCAGGTTTTGCGGAAACGGGCTCAGATAGCGGATGTGCGTGTGCGATACCGCCAGACCTTCGGCATTCAGCTCGTTTACGGCTGCTTTGATGGAGCCGTGCGTTGAACCCCATCCCACAACCAGCACCTTGCCGCTTTCAGGACCTTCCTCGATTTTCTGCTCGGGGATGTTGCAGGCCACGTTGTTGCGCTTCTGCTCGCGGATGAGCGTCATCTGATGATGATTGTCCGGGTCGTATGAGATGTTTCCGGTACCGGCTTCTTTTTCGAGTCCGCCGATGCGGTGCTCCAGCCCTTTGGTGCCGGGTACGGCCCATGGGCGCACGAGGCGCTCATCGCGGCTGTACGGCAGGTAGGGGGCATCCTCGGGCTCGCGGGGCGGGGCGAAGGAAACTTTAATCTGAGGCAGCTCGGCAGCTTTCGGGAAAAGCCAGGGCTCGGCACCGTTGGCAATGTAGCCGTCGGAGAGGAACATCACCGGAATCATGTGCTCGATGGCGATGCGGCAGGCTTCAAAAATCATCTGAAAGCAGTCCGCCGGCGATTCCGGCGCAAGCACCACAACGGGCGATTCCCCCGCACGACCGTAAACGGCCTGAAGCAGGTCTGACTGCTCGGTTTTGGTCGGCATACCTGTTGAAGGACCCGCGCGCTGCACGTTGATGACCACCAGCGGCAACTCCAGCATCAGGGCAAGGGTGAGGGCTTCCGTTTTGAGCGCAATACCGGGCCCCGAGCTGCTCGTTACGCCCAGGCTTCCGCCGAAACTCGCTCCGATAGCCGAGCCGATGGCCGCGATTTCATCCTCTGCCTGAAAGGTGCGTACGTTGTAGTGCTTCAGCTTGGACAAACCGTGCAGAATTTCGGAAGCCGGGGTGATGGGGTACGAGCCCAGAAAAAGCGGTAAACCCGATTTATCCGCGGCGGCTGCAAGCCCGATTACGGTCGCCTCATTCCCGGTGATGTTGCGGTAGGTACCGGGCCTGATCTGTGCGGCCTGCACCGAAAACCGCTCGCTGAACAGCTCCGTCGCCCCGCCGTAGGCGTAGCCGGCCTTGAGGGCCAGCACATTGGCCTCGGCAATCTCAGCCTTCCGGCTGAATTTCTTCTCAATAAAAGTCTGCGTAACCTTGATGTCGCGGCTGAACAGCCAGTAAATAACGCCGAGCACAAACATGTTTTTGCAGCGGTCCACATCTTTGGGCGGCAGACCGGTATCGGCGAGGGCTGCTCGGGTGAGCTTGGTGACATCCAGCTGAATGAGGCCGTAGCCGGAGGTCTGAATCTGCTCCAGCGGCTTATCCTCGGGGCCGTACTTGGCCAGGCTGAGGTCACGCTTGCCGAAGCCGTCCACATTGGCGATAATAATACCGCCGGCTTTGAGGTATTTGAGGTTGGCTTTCAGGGCCGCAGCGTTCATCACCACAAGCACATCGCAGCTGTCGCCCGGGGTGTGTATGGCCTTGCTGCCGAAGTGAATCTGAAAACCCGAAACCCCGGCAACCGTGCCCTGCGGCGCGCGGATTTCTGCGGGGTAGTCCGGCAGGGTACTCAAATCATTGCCTGCCAGCGCGGTGGTGTTGGTAAACTGTGAACCGGTAAGCTGCATCCCGTCGCCGGAGTCGCCGGCAAAACGGATGGTTACATCGTCTTTTTCAGTAATTTTTACGGACATGCGGATGGATCAAAAAAAGTGGTAATAATAAAGAGGCGTTGTCTGAAACAAATAAATTTATGGCCCGCTAACTCTGCCGGGCTGATGCTCAAATCCTGTACCGTTCTGCTGCCGGCCCCGTTTCACAACGCTTATTTCAGGCTGACAAACAGCAGTTCAGGAAGATGATTTCATCCTAAAACAACTTCATAATCTAACTATATTATTTGAATTTATCTTCCCCCGATGCATCGGGGGCGTATCACTGCAATGAGGCCGCAGCCTCCCGCTAACTCTTTAATTCTGCACACATTCAAGCTATGAGTACTACCTATAACCCACAGAGCATCGCCATCATTGGCGCAGGCAAAATCGGCGAGGCCATGATTGAGGCCATGATCGCCGCCCGTTTTTTTAAACCCGAACAAATTCTGGTCAGCGCCCGGCGCAGCAAGCGCGTGGAGCAGCTCGAGGCTGATTACGGCGTGCGGGGCCTGAGCAACACCGAGGCCGCCGCTCAGGCCGAGGTCGTTGTTCTCGCCGTAAAACCGCAGCTCGCCGGTCAGGTTCTGCCGGAACTCGCCCCTTCACTCGGGCCCGAAAAACTCCTGATTTCGGTGATGGCCGGCACCACCATCACACAGCTTACGGAATGGAGCGGCCGCAACTGCCCGGTAATCCGCGCCATGCCCAACACCCCGCTGCGCATCCGCAAAGGGATGACCGCGCTCTGCGGCTCGGCCCTTGCACAGGAGCATCACCTTGGGTTTGCGCAGGCCATGTTCAACACCGCAGGCCGCACCCAAATTATGGATGAAAAGCTGTTTGATGCAGTCACCGGCCTGAGCGCGAGCGGACCCGCCTTCATCTACATCATGATTGAAGCCCTGGCCGAAGGCGGCGTGAAAGCGGGCATCCCCCGGAATCTGGCAACCGAACTCGCCGCACAGGCTTGCCTCGGCTCAGCCTCGATGGTGCTGGAAACCGGCAAACACCCCGCCATGCTCAAAGATGAAGTCACAACCCCGGCCGGCTGTACCATCGACGGCATCCTCAAACTCGAAGAAGGCGGCATCCGCGTAACCCTGATCAAAGCCGTAGAAGAAGCCGCAAAACGCGCCAGGGAGCTGGGGTAAGGGCGACCCTCGTGGTCGCCCCGAGTCGCGCATCGCCCCTCCGGCCAGATGGGGGCGACCACAAGGGGCGACCACGAGGGTCGCCCGTACGGGATGCTTTGATATGATATCGGATGATATGATATGGGATGGGATGATATGGGATGGGATGGGATGGCAATGCCCGTCCCAAAAGCCCCTATCGGATTAGCAGCATTTTCCGGGTTTGCTGTGTTTCGGGGCCGGGGCCGTTCGTGTTGCGGAGGCGGAGGCGGTAGAGGTAGAGTCCGCTGGCGAGGCTGCCGGCATCGAATTGGAGGTTGTGGGTGCCGGCGGCGAAGGGCTGGCCGCTGGACAGTGCCGCGACCCGCTGCCCCTGAATGTTGAAGACTTCGAGCCAGACCTCCGCCGGGGCGGGCAGCGAAAAGGGAATGATGGTGACAGGGTTGAAGGGGTTCGGGTAGTTTTGGTGCAGCTGTATTTGGGTGATGCGCTCCGTGCCCTCATCCGGGAGGTGCGATGGTTCAACAGCTTCGGCGCGGAGGTTGCCGAGGCGCAGCCAGGTGCGGCTGCCGTCGGCGGCATCGTGCCGGATACCGGTATAATAGTAGCGCCAGAGCAGCTGCACGTACGGCTTGCCGAGGGCCGCTTCCGGCAGGGCGATGTCTTCGAAGAAGGCGCTGTGGCCCGCTACGGCTGCCCGCAGGTACTGCACCGGCGCACCGTCGGGACCGGTGACGTCTTCAAACGGGCCCGCATCACCCAGGCGGTACTGCAGCCGCCAGGCGTACTCGCGGGAATTGGGCAGCAGGGTTCCGGCTTCGAAGCTGAGGTTCACGGAGGCGGCCTCACGGGTATCGAGGGCGAGCAGCACACCGCCGAGGCGCGTGCCGGGGAATCCCGGGTTGCCGTCGGCGTTGCCGGTATTCAGGAAGGCGAGGCCCTCAGAACCCAGCCCGTTGATGCGGGTCCGGCTTTCGAGGTTGTAGGCGCCGCTGACCGTGCCCGCAACGGACGCCCCCAAACCCGGATCAGTTTCATCCATATACACAAACTGCATGTTCGTGGGGAAGCTTCCCGGCTCAGCTTCCGCATCCCAGGCGGAAAAGATGTAAGGGATGCCGGCGCTGAGCGCAAAGGGCGACGGATCGAAAGCTTCATCTCCCCCCGGCTCATACACAGCCCGCACCTGAAGGTCGGTTTCGGGCGAGAGGGTGAGTACCGGCTGGGTGAACATCTCCCCGTTAATTTCCCAGTGACTGAAGTTGAAACCGCCGAAAGGTTTGGCGGTAAGGGTGAGGGGGAAGTCCGCCGGATAGCGGCCGGTCCACGGGAAGGGCGCCGTGCCCGCGCTGGGCAGGCTGCTGTTTACGGTGAGGGTGTTCACGCCAATGCCGCCCGAGCCCGGCTGCGCGAGCTCAAGGGTGAGGGTGATGCGCTCCTCAACACCCGCAAATTCAAGCAGCTGTGCCAGCTGATGCTCCGGCCGCAGGTCGGCGAAGGTGCGCATCACCTCCAGCTGCTGCTGCCAGAAACTGTAGCTCTGTATGCGACGCCAGCGGCTGACCTGCCCCGGAATTTCGGCATCAATCAGGGCGGCGTATTCATCGATGATGTGCCGGGCGCGCTCCGGCCTGAACCAGGAGTTGAGCAGGTCGGCAAAGCGGGTGATGAAGTGCTGCCGGTACGCCTCGTTTTCGAGCATTTTCCGTAGCAGGAAGGTCGCTTCGGGCCGGTTCTGATTGTGGCCCTGAAAGCCGGTCCAGGGACCGTCGGGCTCGGTGAGGTAATCGAGCATGTTGAAGGTCCAGGGCTCATCCAGGCTCCAGAAGCCGCCGAAGCCGGTATCGAGATCGAACATCATCCAGCGCCAGCGGCTGCCGGGCGTGCGCTCGCGCCAGTGCCGGATGTTGCCGATATCCCAGCGGTAGAAAAAAGCCTCCGCAATCTTCAAGTCGGTGAAATTCTCCACATCCATTTGCGTCTCCAGCCAGGCGAAATGGGCATCGTTTTGCAGGCCGTTTTGACTGATATAGCTGAGCATGGCCTCGTAATGTTGCCGGTCGCCTTCGATGATTTCGAGATTGGTGTGGTTGAGCAGGTCCAGGTTTTCGGGATCAACCGGGTGATGGCTGCCGATGTAGTGCCGGTCGAAGCGCTCGCGGATGTTGTGGATGCCCCAGAACTCGCCGTTGATGTAGAGCACCGCCGGGCGAAACGCCTGGAAATCCATCGGCAGGCCTTCAGCTATGCGCTGCATAATGGGGTCGCGCAGGAAGGTGTAGATGTCGTCCTGACCGGCCATGCGCAGAATGAGGCGGCGGAATTCCTGCACGGGGTAGTCGCCGAAAACAGGATAGCGGAGGGCGTCGTCGCCGTAGCGGCTGCGCCAGTAGAGCCGCAGCGATTTCTGCGGCAGCCGCCGCGAAGTGCCCCCGTGAATGCGGAGTCCGGTGCCGCCCTGCCAAACGGGTGTGCCGTCGCTTTCGAAAAAAGTGAAGGATGCGGGCCGCTCCCACTCCTCGCCCCGCTGCCAGAAATTGCCGTTGGGCGCATTGCCGAAAACGTAGATGCCGATATCGGGGTCGAACAGGTTTTCGGGCGGGGTTACAATGCTGAGCACCGGCAGTTCATGGGTGAAGCGTCCCTCGGCCGTAATAAAGTAGGTGGCTGAGACCGGCTCGCTTGGGTACCAGCCTTCGCGAAAGCTCCGGGCCGTGACCGTGAACGCGCGCGGCACTTCGCCCAACGGGGCCTGCCAGCTGCCGGCCGTGGGGATGAGGGAGATGACGGCACCCTCAGCGGTGCGGTCGGTTACGGGGATGCCGGCCGGGTCCAGCAGCGGGGATTCGGCCTGCGGCAGGCTGCCGTCGGTGGTGAAACGGATTTCGGCTGCGCCGCCGGCCTGCGCGCTCAGCTGAAAGGGAGCGGGGTAGAAGCCCGGCTCATGGGAAAATGCGGGCGGGGCGGCGATGCCCTGCCAGCCGCCGGCCCCGTTGGCTGCCGCAGGACTGGGCTCATCATAAAAAAAGAAGGAGGACGCACCGTCGGGGAAGCGACCGTAGGAAAAGTCAGCCGGGACTGCCGTTTCGGGGATAAAATCGGCAACGCTGCCATCGGGCGCGGTAAGCTGCAGCGGCTCTCCGGCAGCGGCAATGCTGAAATTGGTGTGCAGCTCGCCAAAGGCAAGGCGGCGGTCTTTGCCGGAAGCCCATACCAGCAGGA